>DHAI01000080.1:7960-15141 GCA_002397355.1 Ruminococcaceae bacterium UBA4958
TGTCCCGTACACCCCCCAGAGCTTGCCCTCGGCGAGCGCGTCCGCCGGTTCGGCGGTGGAGAGCGTCAGCGCGCCCGCGACGCTTTGCGTGTCGGAGGCATTGTCCGCGCTGCCTGCCGTCGCGGCGTGCCCGACGGATTTGTCGGCGTCCGCCGTATTGTCCGCGCTGCCCAGGCCCACGTCGGCTTTTGTCACGGTCACATTGTCGGTCAGGGCGTGGCCGTTCACCGTGGTGGACTTGTCGGCTTTCGCCGTCCAGGCTGCCTTCTGGGCGGCCGTGACGTGGATGCCGTCGTCGGCGATGTGCGCGTGGGCGTCGTCGTATCCCATGACGCCGTCCGTCACGTTCGTTTTCGCCGCGATCCGCGCGTCGACGGCCGGGACGAGCTGCCCGGAAATCGCGTCCTCGGCGTTCCGGGCCGCGGTATCGGCGCGTTCCGCGGCGGTGTCCGCCTTGTTGAGGGCGGTGACGAGGGCCGAATACTCGCCCGTCGCCTCGACCGCCGATTCCAGGCTCGACGCCGTGACGTGCAGCGTCAGGCCGTCCGCTTTCAGCGGCGGGAAGTCCGGCCCCGCCAGCAGGAACTGGCAGGAGTGGATGCCCCTGTCCGCCGTCATCTCCGGCGGTATGACGAATTTCGCGGTGCCGCCGTCCGCGTCAGCGACCGCGCCGTCCGTGAAAACCGGCGGGTTGGAGTCCGCCAGATACATGCGCGGCGTGCAGCCCGCCAGGTTGACCGGCTGCCCGCCGGAATCGAGGAACGTGACCGTGAGCGTGCGGGAACCGCCTTCCCCCTGCAGCACGCGAGCCACGGCGCGGTTTTCTTTCCAGACCTCCAGGCTGACCGACAGATTTGCCATTCGGGAAGCCTCCTCTCTTACCCCTTATCCCGCGGGACGGCGCTCGTCCCCGCCGCCGCGGCGTCCACGAGGCCCTCGCCGACGATATACGCGACGACCGCCGCCCCCGCCATGATGATCGCCGTGACCTGCGCGGCCTGTGTCTGCGCTCCGCCGCATGCGACGACGAGCAGCGCCGCGAAGGACGCGACCGCCGTCCACAGCTTCCGGGACGTCAGCTTCTTTTTCCAGTCCATGCTTTTGTTCCTCCTTTTCGCCCCGCCCGGGGCGATCATTTCAAAATGAGAGCCAGGACCGCCGCCGCGGTCCCCGCTCCGGCCGCGCCGATGATCGCCGCCACCAGTTTGTCCCACCGGCGGCCCGGGCGGGCCGTGATCCCCTTGACGTCGGTCTTGATCTCCCTGACGTCGGACTCCAGCCCGTCCACCTTCTCGTCCACCCTCGCCATCGCCGCCGTGAGGCCCCGGATGTCCCGGACCTCCGCCTCCAGCCCGTCGATGCGCTTATGGGCGGATTTCGCGCTGTCCAGCGCCTGCTGGGAAATGTCCGCCTTTCCCGCCTCCTCTCCGATCTGCGCCGCTTGGTTTTCCGTTCGGGCGTGCGGATTTGTCATCGCATGCAAGCCCCCCTTTCACTTCACCCGCGAACTGGCCGGGAAATTGGCCTGCAGAGGGAAATTCCGCAACGAGACGCCGCTGTTTTTCGATTTGCTTCGGGACGGCCGCCGCCGTCGGGTTTTCCGCGCGGGCGCATTCGCACTAGAGGAAGGGAACCCGGTGGTTCCCGAAAGGGCCGAAAAAACGGGCGCGCCACGCCCTGTGGCACGCCCGTCCGAGTTATTTCGCCTGTTTATTTTGCAGCCGCGCAATGGAATTCCCAGTGCCCGGAGCCGCATTCGAAAACGATCCTGCCGTTTTCGTCCGTGCGCGCCGCCGGTTCCGCGGCTTTGCCTCCCACGGTGACGCTTTCGCAGGAAGCGGCGGGCAGGATCACCGTGGCGGTCGTGTTGTGCGGGATCTCCGCGCTGTATGCCAGCGCGCCGCCCTTGCGCTCCCAGCGGGAGCTTACGCGGCCGTAGGGGGTTTCGTGACTCGCCTGCGCCCAGTCGAGGGAATCCCCCGGCGTCGGGTGAAGCACGATGTGCTTGTAGCCCGGGCGCTTTTCGTCGATGTCGATGCCCGCCACCGTCTGGTAGAGCCAGCTCCCGATGGAGCCGTAGGCGTAGTGGTTGAAGGAGTTCATGCCGGGGCTCCAGAAGGTGCCGTCCGGTTTCAGGCCGTCCCAGTGCTCCCAGACGGTCGTCGCGCCCTTTGTCACCTGGTACAGCCAGGAGGGGTAGTCCTTTTGCAGCAGCAGGCGGTAGGCGGCTTCCGGGTGGCCGTTCCGGCTGAGGACGTGGCAGAGATACGGCGTCCCGAGGAAGCCGGTGTCCAGGTGCCAGCCGTTCTCCTTCAGCAGGGCCAGCAGGGAATCCACCGTCCGCTTCCGGTGCTTTTCCTCCACGAGGCCGAACATCAGCGCGAGCACATGGGCTGTCTGCGTGTGAACCGCCAGGCGGCCCGTCGGGGTAAAGTATTCGCGGCGGAAAGATTTCACGATGTCGCGTTCCAGCGCGGCGTACTCCTCCGCCTCGTCCTCTTTGCCCAGCGCGGCGGCCGCTTTTGCGAGCAGCGAGGCGGAATGGGCGTAAAAAGCCGTGGCGGTGTAGTCGTTCGGCGTTGCGCCGAAGCAGTTGTCGTCCGCCGCGTGGACGCGGTCGAGCGCCAGCCAGTCGCCGAAGTGGAAGCCGGTGTCCCACATGTTGCCGTGCGCCCTGCCGCGGATGTATTCCACCCATTTTTTCATGCTGGCGTACTGCTCCGCCAGCACCTTCCTGTCGCCGAAGCAGAGGTAGACCTGCCAGGGGCAGATGACCGCGGCGTCTCCCCAGCCGGTGGAGCCGTAGCTGTTCGGGTCGAGCACCTGAGGCACCACATGCGCCACGCTGCCGTTCGGAAGCTGATCGGCCTCCAGGTCGCGCAGCCATTTCTTGAAGAACAGCGCGGTGTCCATGTTGAAGCAGGCGGTGCGGGCGAACACCTGCGCGTCGCCCGTCCAGCCGAGGCGCTCGTCGCGCTGCGGGCAGTCGGTCGGCACGTCTACGAAGTTGCCCTTCTGGCCCCACAGGATGTTGTGCTGCAGCTTGTTCACCAGGTCGTCCGAGCAGCGGAAGCCGCCTGTTTTCGCCATGCCGGAGTGGAGGACGACACCCTCGAAATCCTCCATTTTCACTTCCCCCGGATATTCCGCCACGTGGACATAGCGGAATCCCTGGTAGGTGAAATGCGGCTCGAAGGTTTCCACGCCTTCGCCCTTCAGGCGGTAATCCACCGTTTCCTTGGCGGAGCGAAGGTTTTCAGTGTAGAGGTTGCCGTCTTTGTCCAGAATCTCCGCGTGGTGCAGCAGCACGCGGCTGCCGCGCGGCCCGGAGACGCGGAAGCGCACCCACCCGACCATATTCTGGCCGAAGTCGAGAACGGTTTCGCCCTTCGGCGTGCGAAAGAGGGAGACCGGGCGGATCGTCTCCTGCGCCTTTACGGGGATGTTTTCCTGCGCGGTGAGGATGCGCTTGTCGGCCGTGACCGGGTGCGCGCCGGTCCAGCCGCGGTCGTCGAAGCCCGGCAGGTCCCAGCCGGGCTGCTCTTTTGCGGCGTCGTAGATCTCGCCGTCGTAGATCTCGCTTTTCAGGATCGCTCCGGGGGAGGTTTTCCAGGTGCCGTCCGTCGCGACGGTTTGGCGCCTGCCGTCCCGGTAAACGATGCGGATTTCCGCAAGCAGGGAAGTGCGCATACCGTATTTTCCTCTCGCGTCTTTTTCCCAGCCGGCCAGCGGGCCTTTGAACCAGCCGTTGCCGAGGAGCGCGCCGACCGCGTTTTCCCCTTGGCGGATCTGCGCGGTGACGTCGTAGGTCTGGTACTGCAGCCGTTTGTGGTAGGAGGTCCATCCCGGCGTCAGGAAGCAGTCGCCCACCTTTTCCCCGTTCAGGCGCAGCTCGTAAAGCCCCTGCGCCGTCGCGTAGGCGCGCGCGCAGGCGACGTCTCCCGTCACGGCGAAGCCCTTCCGGAAGCACGGCGCCGCGGCGGAATAAGCCGGGCGTTCTTCTTGGTCCGCGCTGATGAATTCGGCGGTCCACTCGTCCGGGCTGAAAAAGGCGGTTTCAAAGAACGCCCCGTTCCAGGCGGCGGTTCCGGCAGCGCCCGCGCCGATGCGGACACGCCAGAAATACCGCGTCGTGCTTTTCAGCTCCGGCCCCGCGTAGGCGACGTGCGCGGATTCGTCCGACGCCACGCTGCCGCTGTCCCACAGCGGGTCCGCAAAGCTTTCGTCCTCCGCGACCTGCACCTGATATTGCGTCTGCATCACGCCGTTTTGATCCGACTGGATTTTCCATGAAAATTCCGGGCGGCGTTCGTCGAGGCCGACCGGATTTTTCCGGTAACTGCACCGTAAATCGTAGGTTTGTAACATTGTTCTGCTCCTTTACGCTGTGTCTTTCTGATCAAATATCCCTGGAATGTCGCTGGCCGTTCTCCGCGGAATTCCGCCGGAGTACGCCGACAGCTTTCAGTATAAGGGCATTTTTCGATACAGGCAAGGGGAAAACCCGCTGAACTTTCCTCCGTTTTTTTGCGCTTTCCGCCCGCCCGTTCACACGAGTGAACAAATGTGAACGGACGGGCGCCGGGGCTTCCATCCCTTTTCCGGTTCTATTTTCCGCCCGCCCCACATACCTATTGGCAACCGGAATGTTTGGAGGGTGGGGCTGTGAAAGGCATCGTTGAGGAGCGGGCCGTTGAACTGGGCCGATACATCGCTGAGAACGGCGCGACCGTCCGTGCGGCGGCAAAAAAGTTCGGCGTGAGCAAGAGCACTGTACATAAAGACGTGGCGCAGAGGCTGAAGATGATCGACACGCCTCTTTACCGCCAGGTGAAGGCTGTACTGGAGTACAACAAGTCGCAGCGCCACATTCGCGGCGGTATCGCCACCCGGCTGAAATACCGCCTGCGCGCGCAGGAGAGAGCGGACCAGTGAGGATGCCGCTTTCCCGGTGGGAAGACCGCGCTTCCCCGGACTGAAACCGTTCTGCCCGGGAGATTTCTCCGCGGAAACGGAGCGGCCGCCGCGGGGCGGCCCGGAGAAAAAAGCACATCAAAACACGCCTTGATCGGGCCGCGAATGCCGGTTCAGGGCGTGTCTTTCTGTCTCGGCGCTTTTTCCGGCCGGGGAGGATTGGACCGGCCCGCCGCGGGCATACTACGAGAGGCAGCGGCAGAAAAATAAGCATAGCGTTGTGATAAGAGGGAATGAACGTGCGATCCTTGTGGATGGATGACGGTCGGGCAGACCGAGGCAGCGTTGCGTTGAGCGGCAGCATCGATACGGATACCGCCGTGGTGGGCGGGGGCCTTGCCGGGGTGTTGTGCGCCTATATGCTGAAGGAGCGCGGCGTCGATGCCGTCGTGGTGGAGGCAAAGCGGATCGGGTCGGGCGCGACCTGCGATACGACTGCGAAAATCACGGCGCAGCACGGCCTTGCCTATTCTCGGATCGAGAAGGAATATGGATTTAAAACGGCGAAAGCGTACCTGAGTGCGAATCAGGAGGCGGTGGACGAGTATCGCCGGCTGGCGCGCAGCGTCCCCTGCGATTTCGAGGAAAAAACCGCTTACGTCTACAGCCGGTCGAACCGCGGGAAGCTGGAGGAGGAGGCCGGCCTCTACCGGCGCATGGGGATCGAGCCCGTTTTCCTCGAACATCCCCCCATCCCGGTCGACACTGTCGGCGCGCTGGGGATGGAACGGCAGGCGCAGTTCCATCCCCTGAAGTTCCTGACCGCCATAGCGGACGGCCTGAAGATCTATGAGGACACCTTTGCCGCCGAGATCCGTCCGGGAGAAGTGGTCACGGAAAAGGGCGTCGTCCACGCCAGAAACATCATCCTGGCAACCCATTACCCCATGGTGAATGCGCGGGGGCTCTATTTCATGAAGCTCTGCCAGCACCGTTCCTATGTCCTGGCGCTGACGGGGGCGCAGGACCCCGAGGGCATGTACCTCGACGAGCAGGAGGGCGGGCTGTCCTTCCGCACGTACAAGGAATACCTGCTCCTCGGGGGCGGAGGCCATCGGACCGGCGAAAGCGGCGGCGGCTGGGCGGAGCTCCGCCGCGCGGCCGCAGCGGCATATCCCCACGCGAAGGAACGGTACGCCTGGGCGGCGCAGGACTGTGTCTCGCTCGACGCCATGCCGTATATCGGCAGGCACCGCCGGAACAGCCGGGACCTGTTTGTGGCCACCGGCTTCAACAAATGGGGGATGACGGGCTCCATGGTCGCGGCCCGGCTGCTCAGCGACCTGATCGCCGAGGGAAGCAGCCGGTATGAGGCGCTGTTCGATCCCTCCCGGTCCATGCTTCACCCCCGGCTTTTCCTCAATGTTGGACAAGCCGCCTTGCACCTGTTTTCCTTCGGCAAAAGGTGTCCCCATATGGGATGCGCCCTGAAATGGAATCCGGTGGAATGCACCTGGGACTGCCCCTGCCACGGTTCCCGCTTCGACCGGAACGGGAAGCTGATCGACAACCCCGCCAAGAGGGGGATCAAGATTGGGTAACCGTTTTGAAGGCTGGTATTTCAAGCACCAGAAGGGGCCGGAAACCCTGGCGCTCATTGCCGGGAGAGCCGGGGACGGGGCCTTTCTCCAAGCCGTCACCCGGGAGGGCGCCTGTCGCGTGCGGTACCCGGTTTCGGCATACCGCAGGGGAAAAAGCCTCCGGCTGGCGGACTGCCGGTTTTCCCGCGACGGGATCAGCCTTTCCGTTTCCGGCGGGGATCTGGAACTCACGGGCCGGCTCCGTTACGGCGGGCTTTCGCCGATTCGCGGGAGCATCATGGGGCCCTTTCGGTTTCTGCCCATGCAGTGCAGGCATGAGATCGTCAGCATGAACCACGACGTGGCGGGAAAAATCCGCTTGAACGGAAAGGAGTTCGACTTTACCGGCGGAAAAGGCTATATCGAAGGGGATTCCGGGCGTTCCTTTCCCAAAAGCTACACCTGGGTGCAATGCAACCATTTCGCCGGAAACTGCTCCATCATGGCGTCCGCGGCGCAGATCCCCTTTGCCTGGTCGTGGTTTTGGGGCTGTATCTGCGTGGTCTGGCTCGACGGCGTGGAGTACAGGCTGGCGACTTACCGGGGAGCGCAAATCAAGCGCAGGGACGAAGGGCAGCTGCTGCTTGTGCAAAAGGATCTGTCCCTGAACGTGCTTTTCCCGCATCC
>DHAI01000080.1:15406-17741 GCA_002397355.1 Ruminococcaceae bacterium UBA4958
GCCGGTACGGGGAAAGCGCTTTTCCGAACAGCTTTTTCCTGCCGGACCGGGCGCGGGGATCAACCGCGCGCTTTGCGCCGGTTCCGTCTGCGGACTTCAGCGCTTTTTCAGCTCGGCGAGCAGGCTGGTCTTTTTTTCCGTCTTATGCGCCATCCTCCACAAGGAGTCGCGGTGGAGGACGAGCAGCAGGGCCGTTCCGGCCAGAACCGGCCAGCCCGCCGCGGCCCCGTCCGACTGAAGGACCAGCGGCAGATAGACGACGGGGATCGCCAAGGCCCCGGCCGCGGGGTATCCCGTCGCCAGCCGCACGCAGAGGCCGGCGACGTTCGCGGCGATGCCCCGGAGCGGGGAAAACAGGACGAGGTAGGTGCAGGTGACGGCAACGCTCCTCCCGCCGCGGAATTTGTTCCAGAACGGGAACCCGTGCCCCAGCGCCGCGCCGATGCCCGCGTAAAGGACCGCCGTGCCGCCGAGGGACGGGAAGAAAACGTATCGGCAGAGCGCGCAGGGAACGGCCGTTTTGAGAATGTCTCCGAGCAGGGTGACGGCGCCCCATTTCATCCCCAGAAGGCCCGTCACATTGGCAGTTCCCGGATTTTTTGTGCCGGTCTCAAAGACGCTTCTGCCCGTTTTATGGCGAACGACCGCGTCCGCCGTCAAAAAGCAGCCGCAGAAATAACCGACGATCATACATAGAATACGCATGTCTGTCCTTTCCTTTCCGCGCGAAAGCGCAGTTCCTCTCCGTGCAGAGTCTACTCCGAAACGAAAGGACATGCAAGATGCGCCTCGGAATGATTGGCGCCGCCGGGCGGGTCCTTCAGAGCGAGCCGCGGCGCCAGCGCGCGGAACGCCAGAACGTCAGCCCGACGGCAGCCGCAAGGGAGAGCAGCAGGATCTCCGCCGCCCGCGCCGGGGAATCGAACGGCGCGGTTTGCCCGGCGTAGAGATTGGCGGCCGGGTTCATCGCCTTGCAGACATTGACGTTGGACAGGAAATCCATCATCGGATTCGCCCCGCCGAGCTTTTGGAAGGCATACTCCGCCCCCAGGAACAGGACGGCGGCGGCGCACGGCGCGACGGCTGTTTTCGAGCGCGCGGACGCATACGCCGTCAGCGCGGCGACGGCCAGCGAGCCGGAAAAGATCAGAAGCGCGGCGAGCGCGCAGTACGCGCCGACGGCCATTTTGAATTTCACTCCCGGATAGACCGTTTCGATGCCTTTGCTCCACTTGGGGAACCCGCCCCAAAGCAGCCCGAACAGGAAAGCCGTCCCTGTATAGGCGAAATTCACCAGCGCGGCGAACAGGAAGACCGCCGCAACCCTCGCCCGGCAAAGCGCGCCGCGGCCGCGGGCGCAGGTGCTGAATTCCTCCCGCGTGCGGCTCTGGACGTCGCCCGCGAACAGCGGGGAAATCCCGAGGATCAGCGTCAGCGTGACGAATACGGGCAGCACGCCGCCGAACGCCCAAAACGGCAGGAATGCTCCTTCCTGGAGATGGAGATAGGCGTCCCGGAATTTGGGAAAACAGACCGCCGCGGCAAAAATCAATAAGTAGCCGAAAAACAAAATCCCTACGCCCGGCGACAGAGCCATTTTTTGCAGTTCATACGGAGCCAGAGGCGGGCTTTTCTTCGCTTTCAATTCTTCACCTGCTTTTTCGTGTAGAACCGGAAGCAGAGCAGCAGGGCGACGGCCATGACGAGGACGGTCGCGCCGAAGCTCACCCAGACCGTGGAAACCGGATTGCCGAACAGATTGGTCACGCGGAAGCGCGCAACGAGTTCTCTCAGCGACATCGTCATGAAGATGCTGAGCTCGGCCGGGAAGGTGAGAAGCGTGCTTTCCCCCGCGCCGAGGGCGTTCATTCCCCGGACCATTTTCCGGAAGAGCAGGCCGCCCGCAAAAACGGCGCCCGAAAGAAAGAACGGGAACAGCGCGTTTTTGGCGAGGGCGGAAAGGCACATCACGATCGCGGCGAGCGCAAACGCCCCGAGGAAAGAGCCGAGGATCTGGAGCCGATAGAATTCCAGTGTGGAAAGGGGATAGGGCGACATGTAAAACCCCGGCAGGCTTGCGAGCGGAAGATCTTCTCCGGGCGGTCCGTAGACAAAGCGGTAAACACCGAAGCCGACCAGTTGGAAAAACGCGGTGACGACAGCCGTATAAATAAACCCGGCGATCAGCTTGCCGCCGAACACCCCCGCCCGGCCGTCCCGCGAGGTCAGCATTTCCGACTGCGTCCTGTTGGCGTATTCGTCGGAATAAATACCGCACAAGCCGAGGATCACCAGAAAAGCGATAAATACCGGAAGGAGCGTTTTGGTTAGGTCC
>DHAI01000021.1:0-5718 GCA_002397355.1 Ruminococcaceae bacterium UBA4958
CGCGCGGCATTTGGCCGCCGGGATCAGTAGTTCGTCGCCTTGCGCTGGAAATAGGAGCGCGGGTGCTTGCAGGCGGGGCAGACGGCCGGGGCTTCCTTGCCGACGTAGACGTAGCCGCAGTTGCGGCACACCCATACGGTCTCTTCGCCGCAGCGGAACACAAGGTTGTCCTCCACGTTCTTGAGAAGCTTCAGGTAGCGCTCCTCATGCGTTTTCTCGATCGTCGCGACGCGGCGCATCGTGTCCGCGATCTCCTGGAAGCCTTCCTGCTCGGCGGTCTCCGCCATGTGCTTGTACATGTCGGTCCACTCGTAGTGCTCCCCGGCCGCCGCGGCCTTCAGGTTCTCCTGCGTCGGGCCGATCTTGCCGCCGCTCAGATACTTGAACCAGAGCTTCGCGTGCTCCTTTTCGTTGTTTGCCGTATCCTCAAAGATGGACGCGATCTGCTCGTACCCATCCTTCTTCGCCTGAGAAGCGTAGAAAGTGTAGCGGTTGCGCGCCTTGCTTTCCCCCGCGAACGCTTCCCACAGATTTGCCTCCGTCTTGCTGCCTTTGAATTCCATACAGTTTTCCTCCTTTATCTTTTTCTTTGCTGAGAAGATTCTTTACGTCTCTTCCCCCATTATACCAGCCGGACGGAAAAAGTCAATACTAATAATAATTATTATTTCTATTTCACGTCATCGTATCGACTTTTTTGCCCGCGGCGAAATCGTCGACCTTCTGGAGGGCGGACTGCAGCACCGTCTGCGTGCAGGTTCCGAAGATTTTGCCGTTCTTCACGATCGTGTAGCGGCGGTCGCCCGCGTCGTAAAACTGGATAACGTCGCCGCCGGACTTGTCGAAGTAGCCGTACTCTAGGCTGGCGGCCGGCTTGCCGGACGGCTTCACGGTCTTGTCGTCGTAAAGGGCGATGGAGATCACGTTCTCATACATGCCGCGGAAATTCTCGTAGTCCAGCTTCTTCCCGCCGACCGTCACCGCATAGTCGTAATCCTTTTCGCTCCCGGAAGAGGAAGCGGCGGAGGAGGAGGACGCCTTTTCCTTGCGGGTGATGTCCATCCGCGTCGTTTTCGAGCCGTTCGTCACGGTCATGGTTTTCACCGTTTTGATATTCGGCAGAAAAACCAGCTTGCTGCGCAGCGCGTACGGGCTTTGGGTGGCAAGGCCGGAAATGCTGTCGGACGCAACGGAGTAGACCACGTTCTTATCGTCCGCCATCACATAGTACTGGGAACCGTTTTTCGCGCCGACGACCAGCTTGTGGTTCTCCTTGTTGACGGAATACTCCGCCACGGCGGTCGGCTTGTCGAGGCCGTACTTTTTCAGCGCCGCCGCGTCCGGGTCATAGGCGACGGCCTCGTCCGCCGTAAGCGACGTGAGCGGCGTCTCCAGCGTTTGGAGGTTGTCGCTGTCCACCTCGTACTCGTCCGGAGAAACGATGGCGAGCGCCCCGTCCTTCATCTCCATGACGACGCCGCCCGGGTATGCGGTCCCGCTCAGCGCGATGCGGGTGAAGCTGTAGTCGCCGGAAGACGCCGAATCCGAAGAGGAGGCCGAGGCGGCCGTTTTCACCGAGATCATTTCCTTGTCCAAAAAATATGTGACGGGCTCCAGCAGGCCGGCATCCACGTTCACGATGTAGACGCTGTCCGTCTTGTCGCCGCACATATAGTAGGCGGATTCATTTGTCGCGGTCGCGTTGCCGATCTTGTAGCCGAACGTGGAGCCGTCCTTGAACTTGACCTCCACGGTCGCCTGCGGATTCTCGAGGCCGAAGGTGGAAAGGTCGCTTACCGTGCCGATGCTCTTGGTGGCGGAAAGGCTGAAACCGTTCTGCATCACGCTCGTCGCGGCGCTCGTATCGACGGGGTAGCCGCTGAGCTCCTCCACCGTGTAGGTGGTGGTGGCGGTCGAAGCGGAGGACGACGAGGCCGCGGACGAAACGCTGCCCGACGCGGCGGACGCGAGGTTTCTCGTTGTCACCGGGATGATGGTATAGCTGCCCTTTTGATTGGTCACTTTCATCGAGACGACGTCGCTGCTCTGCTTGGAAATCAGCTGGATATCGGTCGACGAGGAAACGGACGAGGAGGAAGCGTTTTCCCCTCCCGTATGCTGAAGGACGACGAGCGCAGTTCCGAGCGCGACCGCGCATGCCGCAACGATGACGACATTTCTGGTGCTGCGTTTCATGTTACAGAGTCCTCCTCCTGCGATAGACGACGATGCCGGCGACCGCGACGGCGAGCGGGAACAGGATGGTGAACACGCCGAACCCGAGCCAGCGGATGCCGTTCTCCGAGATCGTGATGTCCGGGGCGTAGAGCTGGCGCTGCGTCGTTACGACGTCCGTTGCGGTCTGCGACGTGCCGGTGGCATATTTGGAAAGGGTCGTCAGATAGGCTCCGTTCGAGAACGCGCTTGTCTCCGTGATCTGGCTGCTGAACAGCATGGCGGAGCCGGAAAGGATCATGTTCGCGTGGTAGGTTGTGTCGCCGTTCTTCACGCTGCTCTGCGAGAGCGCCACGACCGTCTGCGCGGCTTTATCGGAAGAGGGCGCGTTTTCGCCCGTTTTCATCAGGGCGGCCGTCTCGCTGGACTTGACGAGCGCATACGTGGTCTTGCCGCTCAGCCCTTCCGATTTGATCGAAACGGGGCAGGCGGACGGCGTGAGGAGATATTGGTAAGAGGCGCTTCCTCCGCCGAGGTCCGGCGTGGACTGCACCTCCGCGAAAAAGTTGAGCCCGTTGCTCACATACTTCGAGCCGTCCGATTCCACGATGGCCCTGTCTCCCTCGGCGGAAAGGCCCCACTCCGCAAGGTAGGCGTCCAGCTTGGAAAGGTTGCCCTCCCCGGCGCTGTACGAAACGAGCACGGTGCGGTCGTAAGCCTTGGAGGCGTCGGTGAGGTATTTCTCTATTTTCTCCAGCTCCGCGTCCGTATAGTCCGAAGCCGGGCATCCGAGAACGAGCAGGCGGGTCCCGTCCGGAATCTGGTCGGTCAGCAGGTTGAAGTCTTTCGTCTCGAAGCTGGCTCCCGACAGGATCTTCTTGTAACCGGCGGGGTCCATCTTCTCGCTGTGGCCGGTGTCGAACGCCGCGACCGGGACAACCTCGGAGGTGACGTAATTCAGCGCGGAGGCAAGCGAGGCGTCCACGTTGGAGTAATAGGTCGTGGCGTAGGTGTTGCTGTCCGTCTGGGAGGTAAACAGGTCGGTCGAGGTGAGCACGCGGTAGCGTTTGCCGGTATGCACGATCACGTCGCCCGCGGTGAGGTTGTCGCTCTTATACTGCTGGGCGAAGGTCGGGTTCTTGTCCAGGTCCTCGTAGCTCAGCGTGATCTTGGCGTTGCGCTCGGCCGCTTCCTCGAAAAGGCGGCTCACCTCGGCGTAATCCCCGCCGCCGGTGACCATGCTGCTCTGGCAGTCCTGCTTGGAGGCGCAGATGGTGATGTCCACCGGGGTTTTCACGCCCTGCACGATCTTGAGCGCGTCGGCGGAAAGCGAGTTGGAGCCGCTCTTCGTCATGTCGAGGTTCATGGAGGGGAAGCGTTCGCCGAGGATGCCGACGATCACGTTCAGCAGGATCACCACGGCGATGAACCCGGCCGTAAAGACGGTGGCCGTGCTGCCGTGCTTGAATTTCTCGCTCCGGAAGAACGAGGGCTTCTTTTTCTTTTTCGGGGCAGGCTCCGCCGAGGGCCCGTCCTTTTTTTCCTCGGCGGAGGCGGACGCCGCGTCCGTCCCTTCCGCTTCCGTTTTCGCCTCTTCCGGCTTTGCCTCCGAGGCCG
Organism: Ruminococcaceae bacterium UBA4958; assembly: GCA_002397355.1. GTDB lineage: Bacteria > Bacillota > Clostridia > Oscillospirales > Acutalibacteraceae > Thermocaproicibacter. The sequence continues at coordinate 3,793 of DHAI01000021.1, forward strand.
CTTTTTCCTCTTCCGCCCCGGCCGCGCGCTCCTGCGGAGCGGCGTCGTCCGGATTGGTATGCGGTTCTTTTTCCGTATTCATGTTTTTCATCCCCCTTAACTCCATCTTCTGCTTTCCAGCTTGCGGGCGGTCAGGAAAAGGAACACCGCGGCCACGCTCACAAAGTAGACGATGCTTGAAAGATTGAAAACCCCCTTGGTGAACGGCTGGAAGCGCGCGTCGAAGGAGATCCAGTTCAGCACGTTCTGCAGGGCGGCGTTGCTGACGTTGCCCGCGATGTTCCCGATCAGGAACAGGAACATCAGCACGCCGAACGTGGCGATGCCGGCGACGAGCTGGCTCTGCGTGAGCGAGGAGATGAAGTTGCCGACGGCGATCAGCGCCGCGCCGCAGAGCAGGCAGCCGACCACGGTGCAGAAGATCTTCGCCCAGTCCGGCTGGCTCATGAAGGTGATGATGAGGGCGGGGACGAGCGTGCCCGCGAGGCCGATGGCGAACATCTCAACGGCGGCGAGGAATTTGCCGGCGACGATGCCGAAAACGCTCACAGGCGCTGTCAGCAGGCCCTGGTCGCTTTTGGTGCGGATCTCCTCGCTGAACGTGCGCATCGTGACGAGCGGCAGCAGGAACATGATCATCATCGGGAAAATCGAGCTGTAGATATAGGGGATATAATCGGTGGACTGCGTGTTCAGCACCATCGCGTAGTAAAAAAATCCGAACAGCAGGAGCATCACCCCGCAGAAAACGTACCCGATGGGCGAAAGGAAATACCCCCGGAACTCTTTCTTTGCGATCGCACTCATTTCTTGCTTCCTCCCTTTCCGAAGTCCCTGCCGGCGTTGTCGCTCAGGTAGGTGGAGCCGGTCAGGCGCAGGAACACGTCCTCAAGCGAGAGCGCGCTGCTCTCTTCGGCGAGGATGGCCCAGTTGCGTTTCGCGGCGATGCCGAACAGCGGGCGGCGGATCTCTTCGTTCGCGCGCCCGTCGATCTCGTACTCGCAGACGCCGGGCTCCTTCAGCCCGAAGTTGCGCACGCCGAGCACGCCGCGGATGGTGCGGAGCGTGCGCTCCACTTCCTTCGGCTCGCCCTCCATGCGCACCACGAGCTTCTGCTCGCCGTCCTTCTCGTTGCCGTGCTCCAGCTCGTAAGGGGTGCCGTCCGCCACGAGGCGGCCGCGGTTCACGATGATGATGCGGTCGGCCACGGCCTGCACCTCCGGAAGGATGTGGGAGCTGAGGATGACCGTGTGGTTCTTGCCGAGGTTCTTGATCAGGTTGCGCACCTCGATGATCTGCTTCGGGTCGAGGCCGACGGTGGGCTCGTCCAGGATGAGGACGGGCGGATTCCCCACGAGGGCCTGCGCCAGGCCGACGCGCTGCCGGTAGCCTTTGGAAAGGTTCGCGATCAGGCGGTCGTAAACCTCGTTGATGCGCACGAGCGCGCAGATCTCGCGGATGTGCTTTTCGCGGGGGAGCGTCACCTTTTTCAGGTTGTAGACGAAGTCGAGGTACTCCCGGACCGTCATGTCGACGTAGAGCGGCGGGACTTCCGGCATGTAGCCGGTCAGCTTCTTGGCCTCGTTCGGCTCGTCCAGCGTATTGTGGCCGCCGATGGAGACCGAGCCCTCGCTCGCGGAGATATAGCCCGTGATAATATTCATGGTGGTCGATTTTCCCGCGCCGTTCGGCCCCAGGAACCCGACCACTGTGTTCTCGCCCACGGAGAAGCTCACATGGCTCAGGGCTATGTTTTCTCCGTAGCGCTTCGAGAGGTTTTTCACCTCAATCATCAGAATCATCCCTCCTGCTGTCGCTTCAAGTATTACCTTTCTATTCTAACAGTTTTTTCGTTTGAAGTGTAAACATTTCTTGAACGATTGCTGAGGAAACTATTAGTTCTGCCGCAGCGGCGCAAGCGCTGCG
>DHAI01000021.1:5877-6662 GCA_002397355.1 Ruminococcaceae bacterium UBA4958
TTTTCTGCATCGTGTAAAAGTTTCTTTTCGGTTTTTCCGCCAATGGCGAGGTCCGTCTCTTTCCGTTTTCTTTGGCCGCCGGGGCGTCGCGCGGCATTTGGCCGCCGCCCGGATTGACAGGGGGGCGGGGGGCCGGTATAATGGATTCATCGCGGCGAAGCGCGGAAGCGCGGTCCGCCGGAAACCGGGGCCGCCGCCTTCCCGCGCGGGGCGCGGCCCGACCGGAACGCGCGGAGAAACGGCGGTGGCATTCCCATGGCGGAGATCATACCGTTCCGCGCGCTGCGCTACACGGCGGAGGCGGGGGACATCGCGTCGCTCACCTGCCCGCCCTACGACGTGATCAGCCCGGAGCAGCGCCTTGCGTACCTTGCGGAAAACCCGTACAACATCGTCCGGCTGGAGCTGCCGGACGGCGACTACGCCGGCGCGGGCGCTGCGCTGCGCGCCTGGCTGGAGGGCGGCGTCCTGCGCCGCGACACGGACCCCGGGCTTTACATCTACGGGCAGGAATTCGAGGCGGGCGGCGGGCGGCGCGCCGTGAAGGGCCTCGTCTGCCTGGTCAGGCTGGCGGACTTCTCCGAAGGGATCGTCCTCCCGCACGAGGAGACGCTCCCGAAGGCGAAGGAGGACCGCTTCCGCCTGATGGAGGCCACGGGCTGCAACTTCAGCCAGATCTACTCGCTCTACACGGACGAGGCGCACGTCACGGCCGCGCGCCTGAACCTGCTCTCCTCCGGGAAGCCGCGCTACGAATTCTCGGACGGCGCGGTCACGCACCGCCT
>DHAI01000021.1:6668-7432 GCA_002397355.1 Ruminococcaceae bacterium UBA4958
TTCAGCCAGATCTACTCGCTCTACACGGACGAGGCGCACGTCACGGCCGCGCGCCTGAACCTGCTCTCCTCCGGGAAACCGCGCTACGAATTCTCGGACGGCGCGGTCACGCACCGCCTCTGGCTCGTCAACGACCGCGAGGCCGTCCGCGCCCTCTGCGGGGACTTCGCCGGCCGGAAGCTCTATATCGCGGACGGCCACCACCGCTACGAGACGGCGCTGCGCTACCGGGACGCCCGCCGCGCGTCGGGCGCCGCCGACGGGGGCGAGGACTTCGTCATGATGACGCTCGTCGACATGGAGGCCCCGGGCCTGACCGTTTTCCCGACGCACCGGCTGGTGCGCGGCCTCGCGGGCTTCAGCGCGGAAACGCTCCTGGCCGCCTGCGCGCCGGAGTTCAGCGAGACGCCGCGGGAAAACCCGGACGACATCCCGCGCGCGCTGGGCGAGCAGTACCGCCTGGGGAAAAAGGCGTTCGCGTTCTACGCGGGCGGAAGCGGCTGGACGCTGCTCGTCCTGCGCGACGCGGACGCCATGGAGCGCGCGCTCCCGGGCAAAAGCGCGGCCTACCGCGGGCTGGACGTTTCCGTGCTGCACAGCCTGATCCTCGAGAAGCGCCTCGGCATCGGCCGCGAGAGCATGGCGCGGCAGACGAACCTGCGCTACACGCGCTCCGCCCGGGAAGCGCTCGATTCGGTGCGGAGCGGCGAAAGCCAGTGCGCGTTCCTGCTGAACCCCACGCGCGTCTCCGAGATCCGCGACGT
>DHAI01000021.1:7634-9318 GCA_002397355.1 Ruminococcaceae bacterium UBA4958
GGCCTCGTGATGAACCAGCTTTCCGGCTGCCGGCGGGAGCCGCAGCAATCCGATTAGGAATAATTTCTTCGATGATAACCGATCGTATCAAAAGATCCGCCCGCAATACGGGCGGATCTTTTTCTTCCGGCGCGCTTTCCGGGGAGCGCCCTCACAGCTCCCCCCGCTCCACGAGCCGCGCGGTTTTCAGCACGAGGATCTGCGTTTTCGCGTCCGGAATCTTGCCCGCGAGGACCATCTCCACGGCTTTTTCCAGCGGGATTTTCTCGGCCTCGAGGAACTCGTTCGCGTCCAGGTCCGTTCCGCCGCGTTTCCGCGCCCGGCAGGCATAGAGCCAGATGACCTCGTTCGTATAGCCGGGGGAGGGGTACGCCGTGCCCAGCGCCGCGTAATTTTCGCCCGTGACGCCCGTCTCCTCGCGCAGCTCGCGCTTTCCCGCCTCGAGCGGGTCCTCGCCGGCTTCCAGCTTGCCCGCGGGGAGCTCCAGCACGACCGCGCGGTAGGGGTAGCGGTACTGCCGGACGAAATAGAGCTCGTTTTTTTCCGTGAGCGCGGCCACGCTGACGCCGCCGCGATGGTCCACGCACTCGCGCGTGACGGTCCGCCCGTTTTCCAGCTCGGCCTTGTCCACATGGAAATCGAGCACCCGCCCGCGGTAAAGGTAATTCTGTTCCAGCGTCTTTTCCGTCAGTTTCAAGGTTTGCCGCCGCCTTTCTTCGGTGGATTCAATATCATGCTCTGCCAGGTGATCAGCGCCGCCGCCGTAAACAGGATCACGACCGCGGGCGCGTCCGGGGAGCCGCCGGCCAGATACCAGGCCAGCATGGCGGCCTGCAGCGCGTAAAGCGCCGTGAAAACGGCGGCCTGCGCGCCGAACCGCCGCTTTTTCCGGCAGAGAAACACCAGGGCGGGCGCGCCGTCCGAAACAACCGTGAGCGCGGCGAGCGCCGTCTGTACCGCCCGCACCGCCGCCGCGGACGAGCCCTCCGGCATCCGGTAGAAAAAGCGGAAGAACAGGAAAAGCAATCCGGCTCCAAACGCGAACTTCGTTATTTTCCTCTCATTCATCTTCATCGGCGGAACCTCCGAAAATCATAAAGTTTTCCACATTTTGCGCCGAAACGGTGGAAACACGCCGCTTACTTGTACGCGTACCCGTAATCCGGCCGCAGGTCGTACAGGCTCCGGTAAAGCGCCGCGGCGCGGTCGCGGTAATAGTCCATCCTGCCGGAAGCGGCTTCCACCCTCGCGATGCTGCCGCCGGCCGCGGCCGCGTCGGACGCGATCTTTTCCAGCGCGGCGGGCGTCCCGCTCTCCCACTGCTTCTGCCCGGCCTCGATCGTCCGCCACTTCGTCGTGGAATCCGTCGAAAGCGCCGTCCGCAGGGATTCATACGCGTGCGGCACCTCCTTCTGCCACAGCCCGGCGTATTTGTCGCAGACGTCCGCCATGGCCGCGGTGGAGACCGCGCCGTTCATTTCCTTCATGTAGGCCGCGTCGAGCGGGTTTTTCTGAAACTTTCCGTTGAATTTCTCATTGTCTGTACGGATTGTTTTCAGCGGGCCGTTCTGGACGGGCGTCCCCGGGGCGGCGGAGGAAGGCTCCGGCCGCGTGGAGGATTCCCCGCGGGAGGAAGCGCTCTGCGGGGCGCCGGTTTCCTCCTGCCCGGAGGCCGCGGAAGAAA
>DHAI01000021.1:9589-11018 GCA_002397355.1 Ruminococcaceae bacterium UBA4958
ATCTGCGCCGTCCGGCGTTTCGTTTGTCTCGTCCGGCGCTTCATCTGCGCCGTCCGGCGTTTCGTTTGTCTCGCCCGGCGCTTCATCCGCGCCGTCCGGCGTTTCATTTGTCTCGCCCGGCGCTTCATCTGCGCCGTCCGGCGTTTCGTCTGGGGTTTCGTCTGGGGCTTCGTCCGTTTCGTCCGGGGCTTCGTCCCCGGCGGATTCCCCGCCCTCGTCGGCGCTGCCGTCATCCTGCGGCTGCGCGGTCTCCTCGTCGTCGCTGCGCGAAGCGCGCGCCAGCGTGGCCACGCGGCTGCCGTCCGTCAGGCGCATGAGCAGCACGCCCTTTGCGGGGCGCGCGCACACGCGGATGGTGTCCGCGTGGATGCGGATGATGATGCCGCCGGAAGAGATGAGGATGACGTCGTCCGCGGCCGGATCGACGACCTTGATGGCGGCCACGCAGCCGTATTGCTTCACGTGGTAGTTCAGCCGCCCGAAGCCGCCGCGCCTTTGCAGGCTGTAGTCGCCGATGGGGGAGAGGCGGCCGAAGCCGGTCTCGGAGACGGTGAGCACCATGCCGCCGGCGCGCAGCACGCTCATGCCGACCACCTCGTCGCCGTCGCGCAGCGTGATCGCCTTCACGCCGCGGGCCGCGCGGCCCATGGCGCGCACGTCGTCCTCGTGGAAGCGGATGGCCATGCCCAGGCGCGTCGCGACGAGCAGCTCGTCGTCGCCGCCGGTCAGGCGCACCCAGGAGAGCTCGTCTCCGTCGTCCAGGTTCACGGCGATCACGCCGCCCTTGCGCGCGGTGTTGAAGTCGGAGAGCTGCGTGCGCTTGATAACGCCTCTGCGCGTCACCATCACGAGGTAGCTTTCCTGGTCGAACTCCCGCACGCGGATCATGGAGGTGACCTTCTCGTCCTGCGCGACGGGCAGCAGGTTCGCGATGTTGATGCCCTTCCCGGTGCGCGCGCCCTCCGGGATCTCGTAGCATTTCAGGCGGTAGGCGCGGCCGCGGTTCGTAAAGAACATCACGTAGTCGTGCGTCTCGCTCACGAACATCTCGGAGGCGACGTCCTCCTCGCGGCGCGTCATGCCGCTCACGCCGCGGCCGCCGCGGCGCTGGGTGCGGTAGGCGTCCGGGTTCTGGCGCTTCACGTAGCCGAACGCCGTCATGGTGAGGATGCACGCCTCGTTCGGGATGAGGTCCTCGATGTCCATCTCGCCGCTGACGGCCTGGATCTCCGTGCGGCGCTTGTCGCCGAATTTCTCCTTCACGGCGAGCGCCTCCGTCTTGACGATGGCGAGCACGCGCTCCTCGTGCGCGAGGATGTCCTGGTAATCGGCGATCTTATCCAGCAGGCCGGCCAGCTCCTGCTCCAGCTTGTCGCGCTCGAGGCCGGTCAGGCGGCCGAGCGGCATCTGCACGATGGCCTGCGTCTGC
>DHAI01000021.1:11166-12016 GCA_002397355.1 Ruminococcaceae bacterium UBA4958
TCTGCACGATGGCCTGCGTCTGCGCGTCGTCCAGGCCGAAGCGCTGCGACAGGCGCCCGCGCGCTTCCGGGATGGACTTCGACGCGCGGATGATGCGCACGACCTCGTCGATATTGTCCACGGCGATCTTGAGGCCCTCCAGGATATGGGCGCGCTCCTGCGCCTTCTTCAGCTCGAAGGCGGTGCGGCGGCGCACGACCTGCTCCTGGAACGCGACGTATTCCTGCAGGATCTGCCTCAGGTTGAGCAGCTTCGGCTCGCCGTTCACGATGGCGAGCAGGATGACGCCGAACGTGGACTGCATCTGCGTGAAGCTGTAAAGGCGGTTGAGCACCACCTGCGGCGAGGCGTCGCGGCGCACGGAGATCACGATGCGCATCCCCTCGCGGTCGGAGTGGTCCTCCACCGCGGTGATGCCCTCGATGCGCTTCTCCTTCACGAGGTCGGCGATGTTGGCGATGAGGCGGGCCTTGTTGACCTCGTAGGGCAGCTCCGTCACGATGATGTGGAAGCGGCCGTTCTTCTCCTCCTCGATCTCGGCGCGGGCGCGCACGATCACGCGGCCGCGGCCCGTGGCGTAGGCGGCGCGGATGCCGCTCCTGCCCATGATGATGCCGCCCGTCGGGAAGTCCGGCCCCTGGATGGACCGCATCAGCTCGTCGAGGCCGGCGTCCGGGTTGTCGATGAGCGTGCAGACGCCGTCGATGACCTCGCCCATGTTGTGCGGCGGGATGTTCGTCGCCATGCCGACGGCGATGCCGGTGGAGCCGTTGACGAGCAGGTTCGGGAAATGGCTCGGCAGCACGGTCGGCTCTTTCAGGCGGTCGTCGTAGTTCGGCTGAAAATCGAC
>DHAI01000021.1:12115-13898 GCA_002397355.1 Ruminococcaceae bacterium UBA4958
TCGTAGTTCGGCTGAAAATCGACGGTGTCCCTGTCGATGTCCTGCAGCATCTCCACGGCGAGGCGGCTCATGCGGGCCTCGGTGTAACGGTAGGCGGCCGGCGGGTCGCCGTCCACGGAGCCGAAGTTGCCGTGGCCGTCCACAAGCTGGTAGCGCATGGAGAAATCCTGCGCCAGGCGCACGAGCGCGTCGTAGACGGAGGCGTCGCCGTGCGGATGGTATCGCCCGAGCACGGAGCCGACCGTGTCGGCGCACTTGCGGTAGGGCTTGTCGGGCGAAAGGCCGTTTTCGTACATGGTGTAGAGGATGCGGCGGTGGACCGGCTTCAGCCCGTCGCGCACGTCGGGGAGCGCGCGCGACACGATGACGGACATCGAGTACTCGAGGAACGCTTTCTTGACCTCTTTTTCCAGCTCGACGTTTACGATTTTCGAAGTATCTTCCCTCTCGTCCATTTATCGGGCACCCTCCTGAAAAAATTTCTGTTTCATGCGTTCGGCCAGCAGGCTTTCCACCCGGCGGCGCCCCGCGGCGTCCATGGTGCGCTTCGGCACGATGCGCCACTCGTCCGACGCCGTGAAGAGCAGCAGCACGTTTTCGTCGCTGTAAACGGCGTAAAGCATCCCGTAGGGGATGTCCGCCTCATAGCGCTCGGAGCGCAGCGACACGCCCTCCGGGCCGAAGGAGATCCGCTGCGCCGGCGTGCCGAACCGGCCGGAGTCGAACCCCTCGCCCGCCATGTGGCGCACGGCGGCCTCCTGGGCGGGGCGCACGAAAAACGCGATGAAAACGCCCGCCACGGCGAAGAGCGCGCCGATCCACGCGAGCGGCTGGCGCAGCAGGACGCCGACCGCCACCATCGCGCAGCCCGCGCAGAAAAGCAGGAACCCCGAAATGCGGAGCAGCGCGAGCGTTTTGCCCGGGTACATCATCTTCAGGCGGGCGATCGCGCCGTTTTCACAGTCGTCGCGCGTCAGGGCAAAATTGACCGAAACAGGCTCCATTCAGCTCACTCCTTTTCCGGAAAGGCGGTACCAGCGGCCGTCGAATCCATAGCGGAACAGGCCGGAGAGCGCTTTCGCCCGCTCCGGCGGCAGGCCCTCCTTTTTCACCACGAGCAGGTTGCGCTCCCGCCCGCCGACCGCGGCGACGAGGCGGTCGGTCTCCACGCAGAGTGAAAAATCCGTAAAATACTCCGTCATTTTCTCGCACCGGCTCTCCAGCGCAACGCAGTCCGCGCGGACGGCCACTTTCGCGGGAAGCCCCGCGAGCGGGCAGGTCCCGAGCCAGGCCAGCACGCGGCGCGCCCGCGCCTTCGGCTGGCCGAAGAAGAAAACGGCGGCGAGCAGGAGGAGGATCGCGGCCGCCCAGATCGGCAGCGGGCGCAGCTCCGGGTGCCGGCCGCAGGCGGAGACCAGCGAGGCGGAGATCGCCGCGGCCGTCAGGCAGATCGCCGCGCGCACGGACCTTCTGCGCATGGGGTGCGCAAAATACTCCGCGGCTGCCGCCGCCTCGATGAAATCCTCAGCCGTGAGCGTCTGCTCCGTTTCGACGGCCGGCGGATGTTCCTGCTTTGTCATCCCATGATCCCTCCCGTATTTTTCAGCTTCATAAATACAATATGTTTTTGATTCGTTTGATTTCAATCCACGCTCCCGCCTAACCAGGCGAAAGGTTGCGGGTTGCAGCTTTCGGACCGCGAAAGCTTCGCAAAGCGGGCAGGGGGAGCGAACAGACTGCTATCGAATGCGGACCCATTTCGTTCCCCCTGCACCCCCGGGAC
>DHAI01000108.1 GCA_002397355.1 Ruminococcaceae bacterium UBA4958
AACATCTCCTCCATGTGGGGGCAGGTGGGCGCGTCGTGCGAGGTCGCCTACTCCGCCGCAAAGGCCGCCGTCATCGGCCTGACGAAAGCGCTCGCGAAAGAGGTGGGTCCGTCCGGCATCCGGGTGAACTGCGTGGCTCCCGGCGTGATCGACACGCCTATGAACGCGGCCTTCGGCCCGGAGGTCCTGCGCGGCCTTGCGGAGGACACGCCGCTCGGCCGCCTCGGCCGGCCGGAGGACATCGCCGCCGCGGTCTCGTTCCTCGCTTCGCCCGAAGCGGGCTTCCTCACGGGGCAGGTGCTCGGCGTGAACGGCGGCTTCGTCATCTGAGGCTCAAACGGTCGTCTGCAGGATATGGCAGTCCCCCGACACTTCGTACTCGCCGTACCCGGCCGGGAGAAAGACGCTGTCTCCCTTGCGCAAATCGAGCACGCTCCGGCCGTTCCGCCGCAGCGCCGCCTCGCCCGCAAGGCACAGGATGGAATGGAAGCTTTTTTCATCCGCGCGGAAAACCATGTCCCGGACCTCCATCTCGTACACGGTAAAGATGTCGCAGGACGCGAGCAGCCTGCGCGTGCCGCCGGGAAGCGTCTCCCGCGCGCCCTGGGCGCCGGACGGATGGGCCGGCGGCGCCAGGCGCGTCACGTCGAGCGCCTGCGCGATGTGCAGCTGGCGCGGCTTCCCGTCTTTCCCCAGCCGCCCGTAGTCGTAGATGCGGTAGGTGAGGTTCGAGCTCTGCTGGATCTCCGCGATGAGGATGCCCGCGCCGATGGCGTGGAGCGTGCCTGCCGTGATGAAGAACACGTCGCCCTTGTGGACCGGGGCCCTGTTCAGCACTTCCTCGAGCGTATTGCCCTCGATGCGCCGCTTGAACTCCTCTTTCGGGATCTCGTGGTCGAAGCCGTAATACAGCGACGCGCCCGGCTCGCAGTCCACCACGTACCACATCTCGGTCTTTCCGAACGGCTCGCCGTGCGCGCGGGCGTAAGCGTCGTCCGGGTGCACCTGGATGGAGAGCCTCTCCTTCGCGTCGATGAGCTTGATCAGGACGGGGAAATCGGGAAAACGGGCGCAGTCCGTGCCGAAGCCCCCGCGGCCGGCCTTTGTGAAATATTCCGGCAGCGTCATGCCGGCGAACTCGCCGTTCTCAATGGTCGAGGGCCCGTCCGGATGGCTGGAAAGCATCCAGCTCTCCGCGACGCGGTCCGCGTCGCTGTGCTGACCGTACTCCGTGCGGAGCCTCGTGCCTCCCCAGATATAATCCTTGCACGCGGCCCGAAGTTTCATAGGATAAAGTTCCGACATGAATGATGATCCCCTTCCGAAAATTTCCGTCGTTCCGGCGGTATCTCTTTTCCTAACTTTATTGTACGGCTGTCGGCAGCGCCGCGCAAGTATATTGCAACTTTTCCGGCGCGTAACCATTCGCGTTCCCTTTACCGGACCACCGCGCGGCGGGAACCCGTTCGGGACGGGCCGAACGGGAATTTTTCCGCATTCTTCTTGAAAGAAAACCGCAGGAATGGTAAACTGATACTATTAATGGAATGGCGGTGGCAGTGTGAACCTCATCAAAAAAATCTGGCGCTACATGACGACGCCCGAGATGCTGCTCTATATCATTTTCGGCCTTGGGACCACGGCCGTCAACATTCTGATCTTTCACTTTTCAATCAGCCTCCTGCACTGGAGCTGGCAGGCCGCGAACATCCTGGCGTGGATTCTCGCCGTGGTCTTCGCGTTCATTACGAACAAGCTCTGGGTGTTCCGCAGCAAAAGCATGGAAACCTTCGTTTTCTGGCGGGAATTCGTCGAATTTATCGCCGCCCGACTGCTTTCGCTCGGAGTGGATTACGCCTGCCTGTGGCTTCTCATCGACGTATGCCGCTGGGGCGACCTGTGGGCGAAGATTCTCGACAATGTCTTCGTCATCATCATCAATTATGTGCTGAGCAAACGTTTTATCTTTCGCAAAAAATAAATTGCGGAATGCAGCCAGCATTCCCAAATGGAGGAAAAAGATGCAGGCAACCGAGAAAACAATGGATCAGATCGTGGCCCTTTGCAAGAACCGCGGATTCGTCTACGCCGGCTCCGAGATCTACGGGGGGCTTTCCAACGCATGGGACTACGGGCCGCTGGGCGTGGAGTTCAAAAACAACATCAAGCGCGCGTGGTGGAAAAAGTTCGTGCAGGAAAGCCCCTACAACGTGGGCCTCGACGCCGCCATCCTGATGAACCCGGAGGTCTGGGTGGCGTCGGGCCACGTGGGCGGTTTTTCCGATCCGCTGATGGACTGCCGCGACTGCAAGACGCGCCACCGCGCCGACAAGCTGATCGAGGCCTACACCGGCGAGAGCGCCGACGGCTGGAGCAATGAGAAGATGACGGCGTTCATCCGGGAACACCACATCAAATGCCCGAACTGCGGCAGCGAGAACTTTACGGACATCCGTCAGTTTAATCTGATGTTTAAAACTTTTCAGGGCGTTCATGAAGATGCTAAAAACGAAATCTATCTGCGTCCCGAAACTGCACAGGGAATTTTTGTAAACTTCCAGAATGTTCAGCGCACCACCCGCAAGAAGCTGCCTTTTGGCATCTGCCAGATCGGCAAGAGCTTCCGCAATGAAATTACGCCCGGCAACTTTACCTTCCGCACCCGGGAATTCGAGCAGATGGAATGTGAATTTTTCTGCAAACCGGATACCGATCTTGAATGGTTCCACTACTGGAAAGATTACTGCGAAAACTGGCTGCTCTCTTTGGGGCTTACGAAAGAAAATATACGTCTGCGCGACCATGAAAAAGAAGAACTTTCCCATTATTCCAACGCCACCACGGATATCGAATATCTGTTCCCGTTCGGCTGGGGCG
>DHAI01000072.1:0-1484 GCA_002397355.1 Ruminococcaceae bacterium UBA4958
GAGGAAGCGGCATCAGGGCGCGGTTCGGAAGATCGTCATGGCGAAATCGACGGAGGAAGCCGAAAAGCTTTACAACGACATGATTCCCTTTGTGGATCAAAACGGAATGCCTGAAATCGAGAAGACCTACAATGTAAAATATCAAGAAAACGTGAAGAATTACGGAACGGGTCTGAAGAAATAAACCGTCTTCCGAAAGGCGGATGCGTTTTTCCTTTGCTGGATAAAGAGACCGGATAGGGCGCTGGAAAGCGGTCCCTATCCGGCCTTTCCCCGTTTTTGGGGGAGTTCGGAATTGACAACGGAACAGAGTGGGAATATAATGCGGTTGAATTCACAGTCAACCGTTGCACTGGGAGGAGGGCTCCGTATGAACCCCTATACGCCGGATATTGACAAATGCGACTGCACCGTCATCCATGAGGATGTGGTCGACGACGTGCGCAGGCATATGCCGGAAGAAGAAAGCCTGCTGGATCTTGCCGACCTGTTCAAGGTGTTCGGGGATTCCACGAGGGTGCGGATCCTCTGCGCCCTTTTTGAGCATGAAATGTGCGTGTGCGATATTGCCGCGCTTCTTCAGATGACGAAATCCGCGATTTCGCATCAGCTTCGCATTCTCAAGCAATCCAAGCTGATCCGGAACCGCAGGGACGGGAAGGTGGTCTACTATTCCCTTGACGACGAGCATGTCAAAAATATTTTCGACCAGGGCCTTGCCCATGTATCGGAAAAGTGATTCTCCCTTGCAAACCGTTCCGGAAAGCCACCCGTTCTAAAGCTGACGTTCTCGTTTCTTATTTGGCCGACCGTGCGCGCTGCAGCGCGAGCAGCAGGTCCACCATGCGGCCGTAGCTCTGCACGCCGTCCGGTTGCGCATTCGCCTTCAGATAGCTGTTGTTGGCTTTTTGCGAGACTTCGGCGGCCGGGCCTTTGAACTTGTCCCAATATTCGCTGTTGAAACGCAGGTCCCGGCGGACGCCGTCGCTCAGCGCGGCGTAGACGGTCCCGGCGGTTTTGGCATCCGCGGCGAACAGGGCGTTGCTGGCATAGGTGAACGCCATCGCCGCGCCGGAGTATTGAAAATCCGCATCTGCGCTTTTTTCGCACGCGAGATACGCCGCGAAATTCGCTTCATCCTCGCGCATGAAACCGCGCAGGTGCGTCAGCTCGTGGCACATGGTGAACGGGATGGTGTATTCCGGCACGTCGGTGTTCACGTTTGCCTCGAAGGTAAACGGGAAGAATATTCCCGTGATATTGAACTTTGACATCAGCCGCGAGGAGGCGACGGGCTTCGGCGCACTGTAACCCGCCCGCAGCAGGGGATAATCCGGCTGCAGGCGGTCGTATGCTGTCCGCGCTTCTTCCGCGACGCGCCCGTAGCCGTCCGCGCGGAGTTCCATCACGGAATTGCCGTCGGTTTTCACTTCCTGCCGTAACCGGTTGGAGTCCGCGGCGAGGCTTTTGCACAGGGAAACGAG
>DHAI01000072.1:1686-2970 GCA_002397355.1 Ruminococcaceae bacterium UBA4958
AAAACAGCAGCACGCCCGCAAGGCAGAAGAGGTTTACAAAAAATCTTCCGGCGATGTTCCCGCGTCTGCCTTTTCCGCGGATCAGCCGCACCGTGAAACGGACGGCGGCGAAAAGGAACAGGACGGCGAGCAGGTAGACGAGCGCTTCGCCGATGGAAAAAGGCGCGACGCCCGTCACATGGTTGCCGAAGAGGGAGAGAGCCGGATATACAGTCGTGGCGTAAGTTTCCGCGAAGCCTTCCCACCGGGAGGCCAGAAACAGCAGGAAGAAGGACGCCGGAAATGTCAGCAGGAGCCAGAGCCGCCGCAGACGGAAAACGGATTTCATATTTGGAAACCTCCGTTCGGAAAATGGATGTGCCGTTTCTCATTATATCATGCTTCCGCGCGCGGTGTGTAAATCTTTTCCCGCCGTATTGTCGGGGAGGATAAAAAATGGTATGATAAATGACGGACGGTTAGGGAAAGGAGTGTGGATGGGTGCAGTTTTTTCTGAAACTGGAGAGCGGGCTGGGACTCCTTTTTTCCATTCTGAACGAGCAGGGATACCCTGCTTATGAGGCGGCAGGCGAGTTCACACCCCTTGGCTGCCGTTGTACGCTGCGCACTCCGGGCGGAATTTCGGTTGCGCGCATGAACGGCGTATGTCTGCCGAACTCGTTTCGGTGCTCCGTCGTGCAGGGAAAGCGGAAAATTCAGGTTTATCTGCACCTTGGCGCTTCGTCAAGGGTCCCTGTGCGGTTCCGCGGCGTGCGCTGGCGGTTCCGCGGCAGCCTTGTCACGCGTTCCTTCGACGTTGTGGAGGAACTGCCGCACAGCCATGCGCGGGTCGTTATGACGCACGGCCGCTGCTGGAACGGGAGCGGAGACTGCTACGCCGTTACGGCGGCGCGCGCCGAAGACGTTCCGCTGGCTCTGTGCGTCGCCGTGGCCGTGGACAGCTCGGCGCAGAATGGTTGCCTGCAGCCCGTTCCAGCCGGTTGAATATTTGACAAACGGCCTCGGCAATGCCATAATAAAAAAATCAGCATATTGCGCCGGAAAGGGCGCTTTTTTCGCAATCCGATGGTTGGAGGAAGAGAAAATGAGCAGGGAGTTAGCCAAAGCCTATGATCCGAGCGAAGTGGAGGACCGAATTTACCGCTTCTGGCTTGATCAGCATTATTTTCACGCAGAGCGCGACCCGGAAAAGAAACCGTACACCATCGTCATGCCGCCGCCGAATATCACCGGACAGCTCCATATGGGCCACGCCTTGGACATGACGCTGCAGGATATCCTGAT
>DHAI01000072.1:3164-9126 GCA_002397355.1 Ruminococcaceae bacterium UBA4958
ACGAAAGAGCAGATCGGCCGCGAGGCCTTCCTCGGCCGCGCATGGGAATGGCGGAAAAAGTACGGCAGCCGCATTGTCGAGCAGCTCAAAAAACTCGGCTGCTCGTGCGATTGGGACCGCGAGCGCTTCACGCTGGACGACGGCTGCTCGAAGGCCGTGCGGGAGGTCTTCGTCCGGCTTTATGAAAAAGGGCTGATCTACCGCGGCGAGCGCATCATCAACTGGTGCCCGCACTGCAAGACTTCCATCTCCGACGCGGAGGTGGAGTTTACGGAGCGCGACGGATTTTTCTGGCATCTGCGCTACCCTTTCAAAGACGGCAGCGGCTGCCTGGAGCTTGCCACCACGAGGCCGGAGACCATGCTGGGCGACACCGCCGTCGCCGTTCATCCGAAAGACGAGCGCTACCGGAAATTCGTTGGGAAAACGCTTGTCCTTCCGCTTGTCGGGCGCGAGATCCCCGTTGTGGCGGACGAATATGTGCAGCGCGACTTCGGCACCGGGGTGGTGAAGATTACACCGGCGCACGATCCGAACGATTTTGAGGTCGGCCTGCGCCACCATCTCCCCGTCATCAACGTGATGAACGAGGACGGGAGCATCAACGAAAACGGCGGAAAATACGCCGGCCTGCCCGGGCTTGAGGCCCGCAGGCGGATTGTGGAGGACCTGAAAGAGCGGGGCTTCCTCGTGAAAATCGAACCCATCAAGCACAACGTCGGTTCCTGCTACCGCTGCGGCACGCCGGTGGAGCCGCGTGTCTCCAAGCAGTGGTTCGTCAGGATGAAGCCGCTGGCGGAACCCGCCATCCGGGCCGTGCGCGACCATGAGGTCCGTCTTCTGCCGGAGCGCATGGAAAAGATCTATTTCAACTGGATGGAGAATATCAGGGACTGGTGCATCTCGCGCCAGCTCTGGTGGGGCCACCGCATCCCCGCCTGGTACTGCAAAGACTGCGGCAAGATGATTGTCGCCCGGGAGGCGCCGCACGTCTGCCCGGCGTGCGGCGGCACGCATCTGAAACAGGACCCCGATACGCTGGACACCTGGTTTTCCTCGGCGCTTTGGCCGTTCTCCACGCTGGGCTGGCCGGACAAAACGCCGGATCTCAGCTATTTTTACCCGACCGACGCGCTCGTCACGGGCTACGACATCATCTTTTTCTGGGTGGCCCGCATGATCTTCTCCGGCATCGAGCAGACGGGGGAGGTCCCGTTCCACACCGTCCTTTTCCACGGGCTTGTGCGCGACGAACAGGGCTGCAAGATGTCGAAATCGCTCGGCAACGGCATCGATCCGCTCAAGGTGGTGGACCAGTACGGCGCCGATGCGCTGCGCTTCACGCTCGCCACGGGCAACAGCCCGGGGAACGATATGCGCTTCTCGAAGGAGCGCGTGGAGGCGAGCCGGAACTTCGCCAACAAGATCTGGAACGCGGCCCGCTATATCCGGATGAATCTGGAAGGGCACGACGTGCCGCGCAGCCTGCCGGACCGGCTCTCGCTCGCCGACAAGTGGATCGTGGACGCGTTCAACCGGACCGCAAAGTCCGTCACGGAAAATCTGGAGCATTTCGAGCTCGGCGTCGCCGTGCAGAATCTTTACGATTTCCTGTGGGACGAATTCTGCGACTGGTATATCGAGATCTCCAAGATCAGCCTCAATTCCGGCGACGAAGCGGCGGCGCAGTCTACGCGCCGGGTTCTGGTGTGGGTGATGTCCTCCACGATGCAGCTGCTCCATCCGTTCATGCCGTTCATCACGGAGGAGATCTGGCAGTCCCTGCCGCATGAAGGCGATTCCATTATGGTTTCCAAATGGCCGGAGTACGGCGGGGACCACGCTTTCCCGGAGGCGGCGGAGGAAATGCGGAAGATCATGGAAGCCGTGCGCGCCGTGCGCAACCGCCGTGCGGAGATGAACGTTCCGCCGTCCCGCCGGACGCATCTCTATCTTGCTACCTCGTCGCCGGCGACCTTCCGCGAGGGCGTTTCGATTTTCAAACGGCTCGCCTGGGCAAGCAGCGTGGAGGTCGGCCCTTCGTTCGACATTGCGGGTGCGGTCACCATCGTCACCCCGGATGCGAAAATCTTCATTCCGACGGATGAACTCGTGGACAAGAAAGCGGAGCTTGCGCGCCTGAACAAGGAGCTTGCATCCGCCGAGAAGCAGTTCGCAACGGCGCAGGCGAAGCTCAAAAACGAGAAGTTTCTCTCCAAGGCGCCCGCCGACGTTGTGGACGGCGTGCGGCAGAACGCCGCGAAGCTCTCGGAGCATATCGCGCTCATCCGGTCCAGTATCCGTGAGATCCAGTAAGCGGGCGGGAGGCGGGGAATCTCTCCCCGCCTTGTTTTGCGTTTCAGCATAGCGGAAGGAGGGAGCAGCGTGAAGATCGCAATCCTCGGGTACAGCGGGAGCGGAAAATCGACGCTGGCAAAATATCTTGGCCACCGGTACGGCATCCCGGTGCTCTACCTGGACAGAGTGCAGTTTCTTCCGGGCTGGCAGGTGCGCGACAGGGGCGAAGCCGTGTCGATCGTCGAGGAGTTTATGAAACAGCCGTCCTGGGTGATAGACGGAAACTACTCCAACTTTTTGCAGGAAAAAAGGCTAGAACAGGCGGATTTCATCGTCTTCATGAATTTTTCCCGCCTCTCCTGCTTCTTTCGCGCCTGCAGGAGGTATTTGCAAAATCGTAATATTTCGCGCGAAAGCATGGCGGACGGCTGCCTGGAGAAAATGGACTGGGCGTTTGTCCGCTGGATTCTTTACGAGGGGCGCACGAAACGGAAACGCAGCCGCTACCGCGGCATCGTAGAGCGGTACCGGGAAAAGACGGTTATACTGAAAAACCAGAAACAGCTGGATCGGTTTATGGAGAAGCCTTTTTTCTCCGAACCGCCGCCCGCCGAAAATTTTTCTTGAAAACGGAAGCCTTTCTATGACATATGAAGAAGCACTGGCAAAAATCGATTCCTACGAGCGGTTCAGCCGCCGTCCGACGCTGGAGCGAATCGCCGCGCTGCTGGAACGGCTCGGCAATCCGCAGGACGGACTGCGATTCTTCCACGTTGCCGGCACGAACGGGAAGGGGACGACCTGTACGCTGCTTGCCTCCGTGATGACGGCGGCGGGGTACCGCACGGGACTGTATCTTTCCCCCCATGTGTGCGATTTCCGCGAGCGTATGCAGGTTGACGGCGAACCGATCCCGAAAGAGGAGCTCGCGCCCGCGGCGGAGCGGGTGTTCCGCGCCGCGGACGAACTGGAGGGACGCGGCGTCAGGGCCAACGAGTTCGAGGTGATCACCGCCGCCGCCATGCTGTGGTTCTCGGAGCGGAAGTGCGACGTCGTCGCGCTGGAAACCGGTCTCGGGGGCCGCTACGACGCGACGAATGTCGTAAGGAATCCGCTTGTTTCCGTCATTACCTCCATTTCGCTCGACCACACGCAGGTGCTCGGCGATACGGTCGAGCAGATCGCGGCCGAAAAAAGCGGGATCATCAAGCCGGGACGTCCCGTCGTCTGCGGGCCGGGGCTGCCGCCCGGCGCACTGGAAGTGGTCCGCCGGGCGGCCGGCGCATGCGGAAGCCGCTTCGTCGAAGCGGATGCGGCTTCCCTTTCCGCGGAAAAATTCAGTCTGGCCGGAACGGAACTTACCTACCGCGGCGAACCGCTCTTTCTGCCGCTCGCCGGAGAGCATCAACTGAAAAACGCGGCCACGGCGCTCGCCGTGTTGGATATCCTGCGCGGAGAAGGGGTCCGTGTGCCGCTTCCCGCCGTGCGCGCCGGATTTGCGGCGACACGCCTGCCCGCGCGCCTGGAGCTGATCTCCGCCGATCCGCCCATCGTTGTCGACGGTGCGCATAACCCGGAGGGGATCGCCGCCCTTGCCGACGCCCTGCGGCGTTTTTTGCCCGGCAGGGAAATCGTCGCCGTGATGGGTATGATGGCGGACAAAGACGTTCCGCACGCCGTCCGGAGCCTTTCCGGCCTCTTTTCCCGCGTGGTTGCCGTTGCGCCGCCTTCTCCGCGCGCCATGGGCGCGCGGCAGCTCGCAGCTCTTTGGCGGGCCGCCGGCACGCCCGCTTCCGCCGCGGCCGACGCGAAAGGTGCGCTCGAAGAAGCCTTTTCCGCGCTGAAGCCGGGCGGCGCTCTCGTCATCTGCGGCTCGTTTTATCTTGCCGGCGAGCTTCGCGCTCCGGCTCTGCAAATACTGAAAATCCGCAAAAAATAAACGGCTTGTCCTCAAATTTCGAGCAAAAATTCATTCCCCGTCCGTTATTGTTATGGACAGGGGATATTTTTTGCCCGAACGGGGCAAAATAAATGGATTGTGATTCGGGAGGCACAGGATATGGGCGTTAGGCTGATTTTGAAAAACGAAGTCCTCACCGCTGTCCTAAGCGGGGAGATCGATCACCACTCCGCGCGGGAGATCCGCAGCGAGATCGATTCTACGGCGACGAAAGTGAAGCCCAAGAAGCTTGCCCTCGATTTTTCCGCCGTCAGTTTTATGGACAGCTCCGGCATCGGCCTGGCCATGGGCCGGTGCAAGCTGATGCACCTTTGGGGCGGCGAGGTGGAGATCATCAATCTCCCGCCGAATCTCGAGAGAATCGTTTCGCTTGCGGGCCTCGGCCAGCTCTGCACGATCAGAAAGGAGAACAGCGATGAAGCCGATGAATGAAATGCACGTCTCGTTCCCGAGCAGTTCGGCCAACGAAGGATTCGCGCGGGCGGCCGTTGCGGCGTTCGTCGCGCAGCTCGACCCTACGGTGGACGAGCTGTGCGATATTCGCACCGCTGTGTCGGAGGCCGTCACGAACTGCATTGTACATGCTTACAGGAACACGATCGGAACGATTTCCGTCACCTGTAAGATCTTTGAGAATGGGTGCGTCGTCGTGCGCATCCGCGATAGAGGCTGCGGCATTGCGGACATCAAGCAGGCCATGCAGCCGATGTTCACGACGCAGGAGGGCGAGCGCGCGGGCCTCGGCTTCGCGGTGATGCAGAATTTCATGGACAGGCTGCACGTCTCTTCCCGCCCGGGAAAAGGGACGTCCGTCACGATGCAGAAGACAATCCGCCGCCGGCAGGATAATGGGAAATGACCGCCTCGTCGAGGAAAATCTCGGCCTGGTTCACGCCTGCGCGAAGCATTTCAAAGGCCGCGGCGTGGAATACGACGACCTGTTTCAGGCCGGCTGCCTCGGCCTGGTAAAAGCGGTTGAGAACTATGACAAAAGCCGTGGAACCCGATTTTCCACCTATGCGGTCCCGGTGATTCTCGGCGAGATCCGGCGTTTGTTCCGCGACGGGGGCGTCTTGAAAGTCAGCCGCGGCCTGAAAGAGCTTTCCGTGCGCGCGTCCCGGGAAGCCGCCGCGTTCGCTGAACGCGAGGGTCGTTCCCCGTCGGTGGCGGAGCTGGCGGAGCTTCTCGGCGTGGAGCCGGCGGAAGCCGCCGAAGCGCTCGGCGCGGCGCAGATTCCGCTGTCCCTGACGGAGAACGAAGACGAGGGAGGCGGGCAGACCGACGTGGCGGTGGAGCCGGAAGAAGAAAAGCTTGCGGAGTTGCTTTCCCTCAAACAGGTGGTGACCGAACTGGAGCCGAGAGACCAGAAGATTATCGTCCTGCGGTATTTCCGAAGCCATACCCAGGTGGAAACGGCGGCCGCCCTCGGTATGACGCAGGTCCAGGTTTCCCGGCGGGAGAAAAAAATCCTGGGGGAACTCCGGCAGAAATTATCCTAAGGCAGGAAAGCCTCTCCCCGGCGGTAAAGCGCCGGGGAGAGGCTTTCCTGCTGCAGGGACGTCAATCCTGTTCCGAGATTCTGCCGATCTCATAGGGGGTGTTCTGGTAAACGAAGTAATTCAGCCAGTTTGAAAATAACAGGAACGCGTGGCTGCGCCATACGAACGGCGGTTCCTGCCGGGGATCGTCGTCCGGGAAATAATT
>DHAI01000068.1:0-252 GCA_002397355.1 Ruminococcaceae bacterium UBA4958
ATGATAAAGATTTGCTGCTAAAGCCAGAGAATTGCGAATATACGCGATTTACGCTGGTACTGGCGCAGCACAGACACTTACATACACATATGGGTATGATTATGGGCTTTATTATCGATGACACGAACAGGTGGCCGCGTGTTATCGGTTTAGAAGGAGAAATCCCAAACGGGGAATATGATAAATACTTTTAAAAATAAAAGATAATTTATCAAGTTAATCAACGGGGGATGATACACGTCAAGGGTAAAA
>DHAI01000068.1:557-1229 GCA_002397355.1 Ruminococcaceae bacterium UBA4958
ACGTTAGAATTCCTCGTAGATATCGGGATCCTGATTTGCCGTCCGGCCGTTGGGACGGGTCAGCGCGTTGATCTTTTCCATTTCGGCATCCGTCAGCGCGAAGTCGAATATGTTCAAATTCTCAATTTGGTGTGCCTTGGAGGTCGCCTTCGGAATCGGCACGGCCCCCAACTGGACATGCCACCGCAGAACGATTTGTGTGATGGTTTTCCTATGGGCCTTTGCGATTGCCGCAATGGTCTCGTTTTGCAAAATACTGTTGGCACGACCTAATGGGCTCCAGGATTCGGTGACAATTCCATGCTCCCGATTCCATTTCCGCTGCTCCGCCTGATTGAAGAACGGGTAAAGCTCCACCTGGTCCACGCTGGGCGTGACGCCCGTTTCCCGGATGATCCGTTCCAGATGATGGGGGAGAAAATTGCACACGCCGATGGACCGCACAAGCCCGCGCTTCTTTGCCTCGATCATGGCCTGCCATGCTTCCACATACAGATTTTCTTTGGGATTGGGCCAGTGGATGAGGTAAAGATCATAATAATCAAGACCCGCGCGATATAGCGATTCCTCCACCGTGGCAATGGCTTCGTGAAAACGATGATGGCGCCCCGGCAGTTTGGAAGCGACAATCAGTTCTTGTCTGGGAACGCCGCATTGCCGCACCGCGGCGCC
>DHAI01000068.1:1418-4505 GCA_002397355.1 Ruminococcaceae bacterium UBA4958
TCCACCGCCTGCTTGATCGCTTCCATACCCTGCGAACCGTTCAGCTTATAGGTGCCAAAACCGACGGATGGCAGTTTCAGACCGTCGTTAAGTGTCAATTCAGGTATTTTTTTCAACATGATTTTACCCCCTGATTTTATTCATTGATGATTCCATGCGGCTCGCACGGAAGCCGTGCTCAAACCCACTGCTCCGCCTGCGCGGGGAGACTGTCTTATCTGCTCTTCTTCCCGGGGCAGGTTCAGCCAAAGCTGCAAGCCCAGCATTCTGTCGGACACCGCAGGCATTGCCCGTCATCGATCAGATCTGTGCACAGCAGCCAGAGAAAGAAAGTACCGGAATAACGCACCGCCGTCCACGGTGTCCGGATTCCGAAGCGCGCCCGTCATACGCTCCGGATGCCACTGCACCCCGAAGATCGGATACGCCTCGTGTCGGATTCCCTCGACCACCCCGTCGTCCGCGCGCTGGACAACGACCAAGCCTTTTCCGACAACGCCGATTCCCTGATGATGGGAGCTGTTCGTTGTGAATTTCGGTCCGTACAAGGCTGCCAGGAAGGAGCCCTGTTCCGCCGCGGTCGGATGGATCGCGTCCACGCCATTTTTCTGTTTATGGCGGTCGGCCGTGGGCAGATCCTGAACCAGATCCCCGCCGAAAAAGGTGTTGATGACCTGATGTCCCCGGCAAATGCCGAGCACGGGTTTTCCGGCGCTCCGATATCGTTCCAGAAGCGCGAACTGCCTTTCATCCAGGCAACGATCGACGTTGCGGGAACCGCGGTTCTCCCGATGGTAGAACGAGGGATCAATATCCCCGCCGCCGGGGAGCAACAGTCCCTCGCAGCCCGGCTCGCAGCCCGGGTCCAGCGACAATACACTCCGAGCTTCGTAGAGTGCGAGCGCCGCAACGTAATTCTCAAGACCGGTGTTTCCGGCAATTTGTATGGTCAGCATGGGATTTTCCCTCCGCGGTCGGCTCTCCGTTATTCTGAATTTCTGCCACAATCTGAATTCCCGAGGCTCAATCTCGCTATGTAGGATTTCCATATCGGGAATATCACTGCGCTGTTTACATCATAATCTGTTCTCATCAATATGTAAAGGGAAAAAGTCCAGCGTCAAAAAAAGGCTCTCACATCTTCTAAAAATAATCCTGCAATCTTGCTCTTGGAAAGCATAAACATATCATGAACTGAGTACCGCTTGAGAAGGAACGCGTGCTTTGAGATGTAAAATTTGCAGCTGCAGCTCTACTATAGCTTGAGTCCAGGCGCACGGCGTGTCCGGACCGTTCCTCCAGATCCGAAATCCAAGGCGCACGGCAGACCATTTGTATATTCGATTCCCCCAGCCGCCATACTATCGACGGGGTGATGGCTGTGGCAAAACAAAGCGCATACTTTAAGGTGTCCGGACTGCACAATAAACATCAATTGGGTAAAATTAAGAGGGCATTAAACGAAATTCCCGGGGTCCTATCCGTAAGCGCCGACATTCAGAGCAACCAGGTAGCGGTTGATTATGATAGCAGCGGTTTGAATATAGAGAATATTGCAAACCAATTGCAGGATCACGGAATGGATGTCAAGCTGATCGAGAGCCAAGATCACACCATGTAGCGGCGGGATTAACTTGCACCCATGCAAACGGACCGTTTCGTTTCTGTTCCGCATGTATCATTCGAGGTGATTTTATGAACATCCGCAGCCGAAACAAGCAATCGGAAAACAAAGAAAAAAAAGGCAAAATTGAAAATCCAAATCAGAATCACAACACCAAAAAAGTCTCGCTGGGGCCAAATACAAAGCGCTCGCCTCGCTGAAAATCCAGCTGGACAACAACCTACGGCTTTTGCTTTACGGCAGAAGCCGTTTTTACATTTTTTCATGCTATTTGCCTTGCTTCAGATGTAAGCGTTCTGTGAGTCGCCCCGGCATGCGATTCTATCATCCTCATCTTGCGTTCTCCGGCGGGACGGAAAAACGCTTCCCTTCGTGAAAGCGCAGTCGTGCTCGCAAACAGCCAGCGGATTCTTGACAAAAAAGGGAACTATTATTAGAATCATATGGAAGGCAATTATAAAAAACAGGAGTGATGCGAAATGAGTAACCGCAAAAATATCGGCATATTTGTTGGCAGCCTGCGCAGAGGCTCTTACAGCCGCTCCATTGCAAAAGCAGCAGCCGGTCTCGCACCGGACGCGTTGAATATGCGCTTCATCGAAATCGGAGACCTTCCCATGTACAACCAGGACTTGGACGACGACGGGAATCCCCCCGAGCCCTGGGTGCGGTTCAGAAAAGAAATCTCGGGCCTCGACGGGCTGCTGTTTATCACGCCCGAATACAACCGTTCTGTGCCTGCCGTGCTGAAAAATGCGCTTGATGTCGGCTCCCGCCCTTATGGGAAGAATAACTGGAGCGGAAAGCCGGGAGGAATCATCAGCGTCTCTCCGGGCGGTCTTGGCGCTTTCGGCGCAAACCACCACCTGCGTCAGCCGATGGTTTTCCTGAATGTCCTTCTCCTTCAGCAACCGGAAGCATATATCAGCAAGGTTGCGTCCCTGCTAAACGATAAAGGCGAGTTGACGGATGAATCGACACGCACATATCTGAAACAATATATGGAAGCGTTCGCAAACTGGGTTATGACCGTTTCAAAATCGAACGGATAGATTCGCCTCGGGCCCGGCTGTGAAACAAAGTAAAAATAGTCACCCCCCAGACCTTGCCTGGGGGGTGACTATTTTTACTGCGAAACAGAAATAAGAGGGGCTGAGAGCGGATTCGGCCTGCATATTTTTTCTCAGCGTCAATGCTTTTCCGTACATCCCGGCATAACCGGGGACTTTCGCTGAATAAGGAGAACAAGGCAACCGCGTAGCCGACTGCCTGTTAGGAATAGAATGAATTTTTATCTCAGCTTTTGGGAATTCTGCCGAGGATTTTCACTTCCCCTGAAAGACGTCCGCCCATCCCTTACCCGGTCCTTACGGATGTTCATCCGTCTATCTCTTCCCCCGGCTTTTCAAGCCCGGGGGTATGGATCACTTTCTCTTCGTTTTCTTTCAGCTCATCTTCAAGGG
>DHAI01000068.1:4711-7683 GCA_002397355.1 Ruminococcaceae bacterium UBA4958
GATTCATTTGCCGATCCTCTTTTCATAAAATATTTACCAACTGGTATGATAAATATTTTATACGGTCATGCAAACAAATAAGGGTTGCTTAAGAATCAATTCGATACGCCGGAGGGCACGCTTTGAAAAGCGCGTCCCATTTCGTACCTGCGTCGGCACATGGTTTTTTTCACGTTTCTCTTTTCACAAGCTGCGGCCCAGCCGCTCGCAAAAGCTTTCCAGCGCTTTTGACGTCCCCGAGCCAATCCGCCACGCGATCTTTCGGCAGCACGACCGGCATCCGATTATGAACCGCTACCATGGACTCGTTCGCGGCAGCTGTAAGAATCACGAACCGTCGCTCCTCTCCATAATCCTGATAAAGGCCGGCCATATAAAGTACGCCGTCGCCGGGCAAGTTGAACTGATATTTTATCTTCTTTCCGTCGTGGCTCCACTCAAAAAACCCGTTCGACGGAATCACGCACCGTTTTTCCTGAACGCTCTCGCGGAACATGGGCTTTTCCGCCGCCGTTTCCGCGCGGGCATTGATAATAACGCCCTTCCCCCGAAAACCCGGAAATCCCCAGGTCATGGCCTGCGGCCTCAAGGACCCGTTCTTCCGGACCAGTACCAGCGCTTTGTCGGTCGGGAAAATCTCTCCTGTCTTGAATCCCCCTTCCGTGCCGTCCAGAAGAGCACGGATCTCCTCGTTCCCCTCACGATACAGACAATATCTTCCGCACATCCGCCCTCACCCCGCGTTTCGATTTTCCAGCCTGTCTTTTGCCTCCACAAACCATCGGCTTCCCTCCAGCCAGACACACGTTTCATGGCCCTGAATCCGGCAGGTATATCGCGTTCCGGCACCTCCCGCTTTCAGGGACACGGCGGGTCTCACGTCCAGCACGCGGTCTATTTCATACAGGCATCCTTCCGACCAATAGACGGCCAGCGGGAGAATCCTTCCGTCCGGATAACAGCGGACAATCATGTCCACATACTTTTTGTGCGCCATAATCCAAAGCCCCCTTAAAAATAGCCGACCGGATGGACAACGTTTTCTTCCTCCGGGTTGAAATCCGTCAGCGACGGTTCCTCAAGCAGCGAGGCGCGCCGGACACAGCGGACGCCAAAGCGCCGTTTCAGCACGTCCACAGCGCTGTCGAGACGTTCCCGCCGGATGCGCTGGTATTCATTGTTGAAAAGATCCGTCTGTATGGGGACATCGTCGTGCGCAAGGTCCGAAACCGAGATGCCGACGCTCCGGATCGGGTCGTGCCAGGTGTAAAGCCGCCGGAACAGCCAGAACGCCTTCGCCGCGATCTCGGACGAGATATTGGTATACTTGTCGAACATACACTGTTTCCCGACGGTGTAAAGCCGGTCGTCGCGCACCGATACGAACAGGCTGCGCCCCTTCAGGCCCTGCTCGCGCATGCGCCGCCCCACGCTCTCAGCCAGGACGAACAGGATCAATTTGACGTCCCGGTCGTTTTCCAGGTTGCGGACCGTCGTGGCGCTGTTTCCAACGGACTTTACCGCCCGGACGCTGTCGTATTCGGCAACCGGCGACAGGTCGAAGCCGTTGGAGAAATCATGCAGCACGTCTCCCCACTTGCCGAACCGGCCGTGCAGACAGCTCGCCGAAGTGCGGGCAAGCTCCCCTATGGTGTGAATGCCGATGCCGTTCAATTTCCGCCGCGTGGCCGGGCCGACGTAAAGCAGATCTTCCACCGGCAACGGCCAGACGGTTTCCTTAAAATTTTCTTTCGAGATGACCGTAACGGCATCCGGCTTTTTGCAGTCGCTGCCGAGCTTGGCAAAAATTTTATTAAACGAGACGCCCACCGAAACGGTGATCCCAAGCTCGTTCCGGACGCGCCTGCGAATCTGCCGGGCAATCCGTTCCCCTCCGCACGGGCCGGCGCTGCCGGAAACGTCGAGCCATGCCTCGTCGATTCCAAACGGCTCCACGCGGTCGGTATAATCGAGATAGATCCTCCGCGCCATGTCGGAAAATCGGAGATACAGCGGGTAATTCGGCGGAACGATGACGAGAGCCGGGCACCTCTCCCGCGCTTTCCAGAGCGGCTCCCCCGTTCGCACGCCGTACCGCTTTGCAACGCTGTTCTTCGCCAGGACGATCCCGTGCCGATGCTCCGGCTCACCGCCGACCGCGACCGGTTTTCCCCGGATCTCCGGACGATACAGACACTCCACGGAGGCATAAAAGCTGTTGCAGTCGCTGTGCAGGATAACGCGATCCATATATCTGCCGCCTCAATCGTAATACCGCATGCTGGACACGACGCGGCCCAGGATCTCCACATGATCGACGATAATCGGATCCATCGCGGGATTTTCAGGCTGCAGGCGGTAATGGCCGCTTTCCTTGTAAAAGCGCTTGACCGTCGCCTCGCCGTCGATCATGGCCGCGACGATCCGGCCGTTTTCCGCGTACGGCGTCTGTTCCACGATAACGATGTCGCCGTCATAGATGCCCGCGCCGATCATGGAGCTTCCCTTTACGCGCAGGGCGAAAAGGTCGTTGCCCCGCCGTCCGGTGCGCGGCAAATAGCCGACGTAGCCGTCCAGATTCTCAACCGCCGTAATCGGCACGCCGGCGGCAATGTTCCCGAGGATCGGAACCATGACCAGGCGCGCGCTCCGCGCCGCCTCGGCCGGATAATACTTGCCGTTGACGTTGGCCAGCTTTCCCTCGCGCTCCATCTGCGCAAGCTGCGCATTGATATTGGAGCGCGATTTCAGCCCGAGCGCTGCGGCAACCGCCGACATCGACGGCGGATAGCCGTTGCGCCTGTAGTAGTCCGTCAGGTACTCGTAAATTTTATCTCTGCGGGAATGACGCATGGCACCACATCTCTTTTCAGTACATTGTACGCTTATAGTATAGCCGCTTTTCCCTGAAAAATAAAGTGGAAAATCCAGGATCCGGGAACGTTTTTCAAACGATTCTTCCGTCCGCCCAG
>DHAI01000068.1:7877-8674 GCA_002397355.1 Ruminococcaceae bacterium UBA4958
GACTGCGGCGATTCTCTGAGCTGCAGCATTTTCAGAATATCGCAGCCGGGAAAACGGAACCGGCGCAGGCGCTTTGCTACGCCGGAATCTTGCAGACAAAGCGGCTTCTTGCTATAATGGGGGCAATCTGTTCGTCTGGAGGAATGTCAATGCCGATTAAAATACAGGCGGATCTCCCGGCCGCGGCAACCCTGGAATCCGAAAACGTTTTCGTGATGACGCACGAGCGCGCGGAGGTGCAGGATATCCGTCCGCTGAAAATCGCGATCCTGAACCTGATGCCGACGAAAGTGGAAACCGAGACGCAGCTTCTCCGCGTTCTGAGCAACACGCCGCTGCAGGCGGACGTCACGCTGCTGCATATGGCGTCGCACCTCTCGAAAAATACGCCCGCCACCTATCTGGAAACATTTTACAAGACGTTTGAGGAAATCCGGAATGAAAAGTTCGACGGCATGATCATCACGGGCGCGCCGGTGGAGAGGCTCGATTTTGAAAAAGTGGACTACTGGGACGAACTCTGCGAGATCATGGCATGGAGCCGAAAAAACGTCTACTCCACCCTGCATATCTGCTGGGGCGCGCAAGCGGGGCTGTATTACCACTACGGCGTTCCGAAACACCCGCTTCCGCAGAAAATCTCCGGCATTTTCCGCCACCGCGTCCTCCGGCCACTGCATCCGCTCGTCCGCGGCTTCGACGACGATTTTTGGGCGCCGCATTCCCGGTATACCGAGGTCCGCCGCGATGAGATGTACGCCGGCAACGTCGGATTCCGTCAGGATCTCCAGCTCCGG
>DHAI01000105.1:0-8052 GCA_002397355.1 Ruminococcaceae bacterium UBA4958
GCTCTAACCAGCTGAGCTATGCTCCCGTCTACGAACTCATAAGTCCGCATCAGCGACGCTTTTAATGATACTATATCCCGCACCATTTGTCAACTGTTCCCCGATTATTTTCCGCTACTTTTTCCCGGCCTGCACGCGGCGAAAACGGTCCTCTGGGCCTTGCGGCCCGGTTTTTCAAAGGTCCCGTCGGCCCACACGGCTTTCGTCCGCAGGCCCGCCTGCCGCAGCATGCCGAGCATGGTTTTCACCGGGTAGGCGCGCTCCGTAAAATGCTCGCCGCTCCTGCGGTAAACGGCGCCGCTGCGCGCGAAAAAGTCCAGGCTCACGGCCACGCTGCCGCTTTCCGGGATCAGGCGGTTCTGCCAGACGCAGTAGACGTCGGGCAGATCATAGAGAAAGACGTTGTTCGCAAGAACGATCCGATGCTTATACATTGTATTGGCGTCGAAGAAAAAATATCCGCCCGGATTCAAAAACATCGCCACTCTGCGAAAAGTCTCCCGAAGCTCCGCCTCCGAGAGGTGGTTCACGCTGTCCAGCGTACATACGATCGTATCCGCGCCGCCGTACAGATCCATCTCCTGCATCTTCTGGCAGACGAAAAAGATGCTCTTTCCCGCTGCCTCGGCCTTACGCCGCGCAACGGCAAGCATTTCCGGCGACGCGTCCAGACCATAGACGTCGAGCCCGCGTTCCGCGAGCGCGAGGGTCAGGCTCCCGGTGCCGCAGGCGAGGTCGAGCGTGAGGCCCGGCTCGTGGCCCAGGCGCTCCATCGCCCCGCAGAGATAACCGGCGCGGGCCGCGTAGTCCACGCCGCGCATCAGGCTGTCATAGTACCGGGCGAAAGCCGAATAGCTCATTTCGCCTTTTTGCCTTCGTCCAGCCGCTTGAAAGCCAGCTCGTAGCCGTCGCAGCCGTAGTGCAGCGAACGGTTTACCCGGCTGATGGTGGCCGTGGAAGCCCCCGTTTCGGAGACGATGTCGCTGTAGACCTTCTTTGTGCTGAGCATGTGGGCGACGAGCAGCCGCTGCGACATCGCCTTGATCTCCGGCACCGTGCAGAGATCCTCGAAAAAGGCGTAGCAATCCTCGCGGCTTTTTAAAGTCAGGACGCAGTCGAACAGGAAATCCACGCTTGGATCCTTAATCTTCGAATTCATTTCAGGCACTCTCCCCCTTCTACAGTGTAACATTGTATCATGAAAAAGCGGAAAAGTAAAGGCGGGCCGTCCGCTGTCAAACGGACAAAACACCTGGGCCCTCGATCCCGGCGCGGGCAGAAAAACGCCGCTGAGGCGGCGTTCCCGCACGGTCAGCGGCAGGCGGAGAGGATGATGCTGCGAAGCCGTTCCACGCCTTCGCCGGTCATGGCGGAAAACGGCAGATACTCGGCGCCCCGCGCGCGGCAGAGCCCCGCAAAGCGCGCGTCCTGCTCCGCGCGGGCGGAGACGTTCAGCTTATCGCATTTGGACGCCGCCACCACGAACGGCAGGCCTTTCTCCTGCAAAAAATCGAGCATGTCCATGTCGTCCGCCAGGGGGCGGCGCATATCGACGATCTGCACGACGAGGCGGATCCTGCGCCCCTGGCTGAAATAGCCTTCCACCAGCTCCGCCCAGCGCTCCTTCTCGGCCCTGGACACTTTCGCGTAGCCGTAGCCGGGCAGGTCCGCAAAACGGCAGAAGCCGAGACGGTAAAAATTGACCGTGGCCGTCTTGCCCGGCGTCGAGCTCGTGCGCGCGAGCGCCTTGCGGTTTACCAGACGGTTGATCATCGAAGATTTCCCAACATTCGACCTGCCGGAGAAAACGACCTCCGGAAGATCGGAGAACGGCAGGCCGGCGGAAGTGCCTACCGCAAACTCAAAGCGCGCGTTTTGAAAATCCATTCGCTCCCCCCGTCACTGCGGTATGGCCGGTGCGGTGTCCGACGGCTTGCATCCCGGCGACGGCACGGTCCCCCCGGGAAGCGGCGGTTTCTGCTGCAGACGCTCTTCCCTGCGCCCCGGAATCGGTTTGCGCGGGGCGGGGACCTGCGTCAGGGCGAGCCTCAAAACCTGCTCGATCTTTTCCACCGGCTCAAAATGGACGTTCTTCTTCACGGCGGAATCGATCTCGGCGAGATCCGGCTCATTGTCCGCCGGGATGATCACTGTCTTAATGCCGTTGCGGTAAGCGGCCATAGTCTTTTCTTTCAGCCCGCCGATCGGCAGGACGCGCCCGAGCAGGGTGATCTCGCCCGTCATGGCCACATCGTGCCGCACGGGGATTCTGGTCAGCGCCGAGGTGATCGCCGTGGCCATCGCCGTGCCGGCCGACGGGCCGTCTTTCGGCACGGCGCCTTCCGGCGCGTGGATATGGATGTCGTATTTGGCGTAAAAATCGCGGTTGATGCCGAGCTCGTCGGCGCGTGTGCGGATGCACGAAATCGCCGTGCGGGCCGACTCCTTCATCACGTCGCCGAGCGAGCCGGTCAGCTCCAGCTTTCCGGTCCCCTCCATCAGGGCCACCTCGATCGGCAGCAGGACACCGCCGACACTCGTCCAGGCGAGGCCGTTCACAAGGCCGACGGTATCCGTCTTGTTGAGGTTCTCGTCCCTGAATTTCTCGGGGCCGAGCAGTTCCCTCAGCTTTTTTGTCGTTACGGAGACCTTTGCGCCTTTGTCTTCCACAAAGGTGCGGGCGCACTTACGGCAGACGGAAGCGATCTCCCGCTCAAGCTGGCGAACGCCCGCCTCGCGCGTGTAGCCGTCGATCAGCCTGTGCACGGCGGCAGGGGTGAAACGCAGCTTTTTCGGGTCCATGCCGTTCTTTTTCAGCTGTTTCGGGATCAGGTGTTCCATGGCGATGTGGTATTTCTCTTCATGCGTGTAGCTGCCGAGCGTGATGACGTCCATGCGGTCATAGAGCGGTTCCGGAATCGCGCCGGCGTCGTTCGCCGTCGTCAGGAACAGGACGTTGCTCAGGTCGAACGGCATGTCGATATAGTGGTCGTAAAACGCGTTGTTCTGGTCGGGGTCCAGCACCTCCAGCAGCGCCGCGGAGGGGTCCCCGCGGAAGTCGTTGCCCAGCTTGTCGATCTCGTCGAGCAGGATCAGGGGATTGTTCGTGCCGGCCTGTCTCAGCGCGTTCACGATGCGCCCCGGCATGGAGCCGATATAGGTGCGGCGGTGCCCGACGATGTCGGATTCGTCCCGCACGCCGCCGAGCGAAACACGGACGTACTTGCGCCCGAGCGCCTCCGCGACGGAGTGCGCGATGGACGTCTTGCCGACTCCCGGAGGCCCGACCAGGCAGATGATCTGGCCGCGCACGTCCGGCGAGAGCTTCCGCACGGCGAGGATTTCAAGGATGCGCTCCTTGACCTTCTGCAGGCCGTAGTGGTCGCGGTCAAGGATCCTTTTCGCCTTTTTCAGGTCGATGCTGTCATGCGACGACTTGTTCCACGGCAGCTCCAGGCACGTTTCGACATAGCTCTCGATGACGCTGCCCTCGTGCGAGCCCTCCGGCATCCGCGCGAGGCGGTCGCATTCCTTAATGAGCTTGTCGTGCTGGAGCTTGGGCAGCTTCGCCTTTTCCACCCGATCGCGCAGCTCGTCGGCCTCGCGGTGCGGGTCGTCGCCCTCTCCCAGCTCCTCGGAAATCGCCCGCATCTGCTCGCGCAGGAAATATTCCTTCTGGTTTTCGTCGATCTGATTTTTCGCCTTTTCGCTGATCTGCTCCTCAATCGTGAGGATCTGAATTTCTTTCTTCAGGATCTCCGTAAGCTTTTCCAGACGGCGCACCGGGTGAAGCTCTTCCAGGATCCCCTGCTTTTCGCCGAAATCGAACATGATGTTGGCGGCGAGATAATCCGCCAGGCGGCCGCAGTCCTTCTGCTGCACGACGCCGATGACGATATCCGGAGGAATGCGCGAGTATTTCTGAAGGAACTGCTCAAAAAGGCTCTGCGCATAGCGCACCAGCGCCTCCGTGCGGCGCGTCGTCCGGTAGGGCAGCGTGTCCAGCCGCCTGAGGCTCGCCACAAAACACGGATCGGAGCTCGAGTAGGTCACCGCCTCCGCGCGGTAAAGGCCCTCCGCAAAAAGGCGGATCCCCTCGTCGGAGCGGCGGATAATCTGCTTGATTTTCGCCGCGACGCCGACGCGGAAAAGCCCGTCGGCGGAAGGATTGCTGTCCGCAAGGTTCTTCTGCGCCACAAGAAAGACCATCTGGTCTGAATTCATCGACCGGTTCAGCGCCTCGATGGATTTTTTCCGTCCGACGTCGAACTGGAGCAGCATGCCGGGGAAGATTACGAGGCCGCGCAACGCGAGCACGGGCATGGTGATCATGTCCTGGGCCTGCTGTAAGATTTCTGTTTTATTGCTCATAAATCGCTCCTTGAAAAAAAGGCTGCTGCAGGGCGGTGATGTTCATTCGCCACGCTGCAACAGTCCCCCGCCTGCCTTCGTCAGGACGCGGATTCCTTTCGGCCGCGCCTTCCGGCCGGGGCAGATATTTTCAGTCGAACCGGTTTGCGTTTGGGATTGTACTCGATCAGAGGCTTAGCGTTTTTCAACACCGTGTCCTCCGTGACGGTGACCTTTTCGATGGTGCAGTCGGAAGGCACGTTGTACATCAGTTTCGTGAGGAAGCCTTCCGTCACCGACCGCAGGCCGCGCGCGCCGGTATGGCGCTCGATGGTTTTGGCGGCGATCGCTTTGAGCGCCGCAGGCTCGAACTCGAGGTCCACCTGGTCCAGGCGGAAAAGCTTTTTGTACTGGTTGATGAGGCTGTTCTTCGGTTCGGTCAGGATGCGGACCAGCGCGCCCTCGTCCAGGCCGTCCAGAACGGTCACGACGGGAAGCCGGCCCACAAGCTCCGGGATCATGCCGAACTTGACGAGGTCGTGCGGAACAACCTGCCTCATCCACGAGGTCGAGTCCATCTCCGCCCTGCTGTGCACTTCGGCGCCGAAGCCGATGCCGGAGGACGCCGTGCGCTTCTCGATGATTTTGTCGAGCCCGTCGAACGCGCCGCCGCAGATGAACAGGATGTTCGTCGTATCGATCTGGATGAACTCCTGCTGCGGGTGTTTGCGCCCGCCCTGCGGCGGGACGTTGGAAACCGTGCCCTCGAGGATCTTCAGCAGGGCCTGCTGCACGCCTTCGCCGCTCACGTCGCGGGTGATGGACGGGTTCTCCGATTTGCGCGCGATCTTGTCGATTTCGTCGATATAGATAATGCCGCGCTCGGCGCGCTCCACGTCATAATCCGCCGCCTGAATGAGGCGCAGCAGAATGTTTTCGACGTCCTCGCCCACATAGCCGGCCTCGGTCAGCGTGGTGGCGTCCGCAATGGCAAACGGAACATCCAGGATCTTGGCGAGAGTCTGCGCAAGAAGGGTTTTGCCCACGCCCGTCGGCCCCAAAAGAAGGATATTGCTTTTCGTCAGCTCGACGCCGTCTTTGTCCTTACCGTAAAAAATCCGCTTGTAGTGGTTGTAGACGGCCACGGAAAGGGCGACCTTCGCCTCGTCCTGGCCGATGACGTATTCGTCCAGCTGCTTCTTGATCTCTTCCGGTTTCGGAAGGTCCTCCGTCGGGACGTTGTAGCTGTCCTTGCGTGCAGAGAGGTTTTTCTCGTCGTTCAGGATGGACATGCAAAGCTCGATGCACTCGTCGCAGATAAAGACACCCGGCCCCGCGATGAGGCGGCGCACTTCGCTCTGCGGCTTGCCGCAGAAGGAGCAGCAGATCTCCCTGCCCTTATTCTCTTCGTTGTTTGCCAATCATATCACCTTATCTTACCGGCCGGAAATCACCTTGTCGATGAGACCGTATTTTACGGCCTCCTCCGGCGTCATGAAATTGTCGCGGTCCGTGTCGCGCTCGATCACTTCCAGCGGCTGGCCGGTATTTTCCGCCAGAAGCTGGTTCAGCAGCTTCTTCTTGTTGGAAAGGTAGTTCGCGTGGATCATGATGTCGGAAACCTGGGATTGCGGCACGCCGCCGCTGGGCTGATGGATCAGAATATCCGTGTGCGGCAGCGCATAGCGCTTCCCTTTCGTCCCGGCCGCCAGCAGGAACGCGCCCATGCTGGCCGCCAAGCCCAGGCATATGGTGGAGACGTCGCATTTAATATACTTCATGGTGTCGTAAATTGCAATGCCCGCCGTGACCGACCCGCCGGGGCTGTTGATATACAGGCTGACGTCCTTCGCCGGGTCCTGGCCCTCCAGATACAGGAGCTGGGCCACGACGAGGCTGGCCGTGGTATCGTTCACCTCGTCGTTCAGCATGACGATGCGGTCGTTCAAAAGCCTTGAAAAAATGTCGTACGAGCGCTCCCCGCGGTTCGTCTGCTCGATCACATAAGGCACAAGACTGCTCATTGTATGCAGGACCTCCTAATCGATATGCCAAAGAAAATCATTGACAAAGCCGGGGCGGATTATTCCGCTTTTCCGGCGTCTTTTTTCTCCGGCTCCATTTCGGTCTTCGGCGGCTCGCCCTCGGCGACGACGGCTTTCTCCTTCACGAGATTGAAAGCTTTCTCCACGGCGAGGTCTTTCGCCACATTTTCCTTTGGAATCAGTTTTTTCACTTTTTCAAGATCCGTTTTATAGCTGTCGGCAATCTTCTGATACTCTTTGTCGATCTCCTCGTCGCCGGGCTGAATCTGCTCGAGCGAAGCGATCTTCTCCAGGGCGAGGCGCAGCTTTACCTGGCGCTCGGCCTGCGGGCGGAACTGGCCGCGCACGGCGTCCCGGTCGAGCCCGGTGTACTTCATATACGTCTCCAGATTCATGCCCTGGCTCTGAAGGCGGTAGCCGAAGTCGCGCAGGTCGTCGTCGATGCGGTTCTCGAACATGGCCTGGGGGACGTCGGCCTTGACGGCCGCCACCAGCTTGTCGATCAGCTGGTTCTCCACGGCGTCGTTCGCGGCCTCCTCGCGCGCGTCGGCGATCTTCTTGCGGATGTCCGCCTTATATTCGTCCAGCGTGTTGAATTCGCTCACGTCCTTGACGAAATCGTCGTCGACGGCCGGAAGCTCCTTTTTCTTGATCTCGTGCAGCTTGACCTGGAAAACGGCGTCCTTGCCGGCCAGGTCCTTGGCCCCGTAATCGTCAGGGAACTTTACATTCACCTCAAACTCGTCGCCGGACTTGCGGCCGGCCACCTGATCCTCAAAGCCCGGGATGAACTGCCCCGCGCCGAGGGTGAGGTCGTAGTTGTCCGCCTTGCCGCCGGCGAACCGCTTGCCGTCCACGGAACCGTCGAAATCAATCACGGCGATGTCGCCCTTCTGGGCCTCGCGGTCTTCCACGGTCACCATGCGGGAATTGCGGTCGCGGACGCGGTCAATTTCCTCGTCGACGTCCTTGTCGGTGACCTCCACGGGCTTTTTCCACGCGGTGAGGCCCTTGTAGCCCTCGATGGAAACCTCCGGCTTCGTGGTCACGGTCGCCTTGAAGTCGAGGCCGTCCTTGCCGGCGGAGACGAGTTCAAAGTCCACTTTGTCCTCCACCGTTTCCAGCTTTGCTTCCTTCACGGCGTCCGCCATCGCCTTCGGGTACACGGCGTTGACGGCATCCTCGTAAAAAATGTTCTCGCCGTAATATTTTTCCACGAATTTCCGGGGGGCCTTGCCTCTGCGGAACCCGGGGATCACGATTTTCTTGTTTTGGCGGCGGTAAGCCTGCTCCACGGCATTTTCAAAAGTGGCAGCGTCA
Organism: Ruminococcaceae bacterium UBA4958; assembly: GCA_002397355.1. Taxonomy (GTDB): domain Bacteria; phylum Bacillota; class Clostridia; order Oscillospirales; family Acutalibacteraceae; genus Thermocaproicibacter. The sequence continues at coordinate 7,716 of DHAI01000105.1, forward strand.
ACCGAAACTTCAAGCTGATAACGGTTTTTCTCTACCTGGCTGGACGATTTCAGACTCATAACAATATTTCCTCCTGCAATTTTCCATTCACGGGTAACGGGCCAATTATACCACACGGCGAAAAAAGTTTCCACAGATTGACGAAATGTTTTTATTTTGTTCATCGAACCAGAAGCGGCCGGAAACCGAGGTAATCGCTGGAGATCAGGTGCATTTTCACGCCGCGGTACTCCCCCGTGGGCGATCGGCGCGCGGCGGCGCTGCCGTGAATATGGCCGTAGTAGCAGTCCGAGATGCGCCTTTCGACAAGAACGTCCATGATCTCCGCGCACTCCAT
>DHAI01000105.1:8266-9701 GCA_002397355.1 Ruminococcaceae bacterium UBA4958
CCCGGCGGCGTCCAGCGAAGCGTTCAGCCTGCCGACTTCCCGCGCCACGATCTTGCGGTCCTCGGCGCTTTCGGCGTCGTAAAGCCAGCCGCGCGTGCCGCAGACCGTCAATCCGCCCACATTGCAGGCGCTGTTGTGGATGATCCCGACGGTCGTAATGGAATTCCCCTCGAAGAATTCCTCGATCTTCTTTCTTGTGGACCACCAGTAGTCGTGGTTTCCCTTTAGGATCAGCTTGCGGCCGGGCAGCGCGTCGAGGAAGCGGAAATCCGCGGCGGCCTCCTCCAGCTTCATCGCCCAGGAGATGTCCCCCGCCACGACGACCGTGTCCCGTTCCCCGACGGCGGCCCTCCAGTTCTTCTCCAGGCGCGGCACATAGTCCTTCCACCCCTCGAACACATCCATCGGCTTATTCGAATTGAGCGAAAGGTGAAGATCCGCGATAGCGAAAAGCGACATGGCCCTATTCCTTCCGGGCGGCCATGCCCAGCACGGCGGCTCCCATTTCATTTTGACCGCACACGCGCGAAAAGCGGACCGGCTTTTTTTCGAGCGCGGCGATGGAATCCGGTACGGGCGTCCCCGTCAGGTCGGAAAGGCGGCGGACCGCGCCGAACGCCCCCGCCGGCTTTTCCCCCGGCGCCACGGCGTCCAGCACGTCCGGCGCGAATTTATACGGGCTGGCCGTCGAAACCACGACCGCGCGCGTACCGCCGCCGTTCTCGTTCCGGAAGCGGCGGAGCACCCGCGAGGCGACGGCCGTATGCGGATCGCAGAGGTAATGTCCTTCACGCCACAGCCGGCCGATTTCCTCCTTTGTTTCCGCGTCGGAGCAGAAGCCGGCCGAAAACACGCCGCGGATCTTTTCCATCACGTCGTTCCCCACGCGGTAGCTGCCCGTCCTTGCGAGCTGCCCCATCCACGCGGAAACGCGCTCGCAGTCGCCGCCGGTCAGGTCGAACAGCAGACGCTCCAGATTGCTGGAAACGAGGATGTCCATCGAGGGGGAAATGGTGCTGTGGAACGGCCGGCGGCGGTTGTAGACGCCCGTCGTCAGGAATTCCGTCAGCACGTTGTTCGCGTTGGACGCGCAGATGAGCCGGCGCACGGGCAGGCCCATCTTCCGCGCGTAATACGCGGCGAGGATGTCGCCGAAGTTCCCGGTGGGGACGCAGAAGTCCACCGCCTCCCCCTGCCGGATGGCGCCGGACGCCGCGAGACTGCACCACGCGGAAAAATAGTAGACGATCTGCGGCAGCAGGCGGCCCCAGTTGATGGAATTCGCGCTGGAGAGCACGAAGCCGCGCTCCCGCGCGGCGCGGCGGATCGCTTCGTCGCAGAAGATCCTTTTCACGCCCGCCTGCGCGTCGTCGAAGTTTCCGCGCACCGCCGCGACGGCCACGTTGCCGCCCTCCTGCGTGCGCATCTGGCGCTC
>DHAI01000105.1:9876-10093 GCA_002397355.1 Ruminococcaceae bacterium UBA4958
GTGCGCATCTGGCGCTCCTGCATAGGGCTGACGCCGTTCTGCGGATAAAAGACGAGGATGCGCGTGCCCGCGACGTCGCGGAAGCCTTCCAGCGCGGCTTTGCCTGTATCGCCCGAAGTCGCCGTAAGAATCACAATTTCCTTCTGAATATTGTGCTTCTTGGCCGATGTTTTCATCAGGTAAGGTAATATTGAAAGTGCCATATCTTTAAAAGCAA
>DHAI01000095.1:0-505 GCA_002397355.1 Ruminococcaceae bacterium UBA4958
AGCTTCGCGAGATTTGCGACTTTCAGGATTTCTTCGTGTGTGACCATGGCGGTTTCCCTCCTGCGCGTTATTTTCTCAGCCGGATATGCGCTTCGCGGAGCTGCTGCTCCGTCACCTCGTTCGGCGCTCCCATCATGACGTCCTGCGCGTTGGAGTTCATCGGGAACGCGATCACCTCGCGGATGTTATCCTCGCCCGTCAGAAGCATCAGCATCCGGTCGATACCCGGCGCCATGCCGGCGTGCGGCGGCGCGCCGTACTGAAAGGCGTGGTAAAGGGAGGTGAATTTCGTCTCCAGTTCTTTCTCGGAGTAACCGGCGATCTGAAAGGCCTTTTTCATGATCTCGATGTCGTGGTTGCGCACGGCGCCCGAGGAAAGCTCCACGCCGTTGCACACGATGTCGTACTGGTACGCGAGCACGTCCTCCGGCTTTTTGGTTCGCAGCGCCTCCATGCCGCCCTGCGGCATGGAGAACGGGTTGTGCGTGAAGACGGTCGCGCCCGT
>DHAI01000095.1:719-1390 GCA_002397355.1 Ruminococcaceae bacterium UBA4958
AGGCCGAGGCGCTCCCCAAGCTCCGCGCGGATCTGCCCGGCGAGGCGCGGTGCCGTGTCGCTCTCGTCCGCGATGAAGAAGACGACCGTTCCCGGTTTCAGCCCGGCTCGGCGCGTCAGCTCGGCGCGCTTTTCCGCGGAGAGGTATTTGTCGATCGGCCCCTGATACTCGCCGGTCTCGGTCACCTTGATATAGCCGAGCCCTTTCATGCCGATGCTTTCTGCGAAGGAGAGCATCCCCGCGAAAAAGCTGCGCGGCTGGCCGGCGCAGTCCGGCACGCTGACGGCGCGCACCGTCTTGCGCTGGAAAGGCTTGAACGCCGTGCCCTCGAAGATATCCGTGATATCGACGATCTCGAGCGGATTGCGCAGGTCCGGTTTATCCGTGCCGTATTTCAGCATGGATTCCGCGTAGGGGATGCGCCGGAACGGAGCGGGCGAAACTTGCTTGCCGGAAAATTTGCGGAACGTGTCCCCCACGACTTCCTCCGCCACGGCGAAAACGTCCTCCTGCTCGGCGAACGCCATCTCGAAGTCGAGCTGGTAGAATTCCCCGGGAGAACGGTCCGCGCGCGCGTCCTCGTCGCGGAAGCACGGAGCGATCTGGAAATACCGGTCGAAGCCGGAGACCATCAGGAGCTGCTTGAAGATCTGCGGGGCCTGCGGCAGGGC
>DHAI01000095.1:1678-2858 GCA_002397355.1 Ruminococcaceae bacterium UBA4958
GGGTTGCGCAGGTCCAGGTAGCGGTAGCGCAGGCGCACGTCCTCCTTCGTTTCCCGCGAGACGTCCACCTCGAAGGGCAGGGGGGCGGTCACCTTCCCCAGCACCGTGAGCTCCTCCGCGGCGATTTCGACCGTGCCGGTCGGTATTTTCGGGTTATAGGTGTCCGCGTCGCGCGGGATGACTTTCCCCTTCGCGGTCAGCGTGCACTCGCGGTTCACGTCGCGGAGCATCTCCTGGTCGTGCACCACGATCTGGACCACGCCGTAGTGGTCCCGCAGGTCGAGGAACTGCACGCCGCCGTGGTTGCGGATATTCTCCACCCAGCCGGCCACGCGGACCGTCCGGCCGATTTCCTTTTCGCTGATGTCGCCGCAAAGATGCGTGTGGTATCGGTTTACACTGATCATAGTCTCCGCAAATCCCCTTTACGCGCTTTTTCGCTTTTGTTTGGTAAATGATTATAGCATGAAATGGATTTCTTTTCAACGGCGGAGCGCGTCCGGACCGTGAAAAGGCATCCGTGAGGTTTACGCGGAAACGAGATTGACCAGGATCTCGACGACGCGGTCCATCTCCGGGACGGAGACGAACTCGAACCGGCTGTGGCAGTTGTGCCCGCCGGTGGGAAGGTTGGGGCAGGGGAGGCCGCGGAAAGAGAGCATCGCGCCGTCCGTGCCGCCGCGGATGGGCGTGACGTTCGGTTCCACGCCGGCCCTGCGCATGGCGCGCTCCGCCCGCGCGACGATCTCCGGGTTCTTTTCCACGACGGGGCGCATGTTGTAGTAGGAGTCTTTCAGCGAGAGATCGAACGTGCCCTTCCCGTATTTTCCGTTGAGATAGGCCGCCGCTTGCCGAAGGTAGGATTTGCGCGCCTCGAATTTTTCCTTGTCGTGGTCGCGGATGATGTAGCGCAGCACGGCTTTCTCCGTTCCGCCCTCGATGTGCTCGAGAAAGTAGAAGCCCTCGCGGCCCTCGGTGTGCTCGGGTGCTTCGTCGGGCGGCAGCAGGGAGTGGAACTGCATGCCGAGCAGGGCGGCATTCTTCATCTTGTCCTTCGCGTCTCCGGGGTGGGTGCTGACGCCATGCACCGTCACGAGCGCGGAAGCGGCGTTGAAGTTTTCGTACGAAAACTCCTCCAGCACTCCGCCGTCCACGGTGTAGGCGAAGTCGGCCCCGAAGC
>DHAI01000095.1:3186-4164 GCA_002397355.1 Ruminococcaceae bacterium UBA4958
ATGTTCTTTTCCGGGTTCAGCACGATGTCTCCGCCCGTGTATTTCACCAGGCGGGGCCGGATGTTTGCCCCGCTTGCGGCGGAGCTTGTGTCCATATGGGAGATCAGGCCGATCACCGGCTGCTTTCCGGCGCAGTTTGCGGGCAGGGAACCGTAGACGTAGCCGTCCGCATCCATATGCGCGTCCGCAAAGCCGATCCGTTTCATTTCCTCCGTCAGCGCCGCGCCGAAAACCTTTTGGTTTTCCGTGCTCGGGCAGAGATCTTCCGGCGCGTTTTCGTCGGAGGTCGTATCGTATTTTACGTAATTCAGGAGGCGCTCATACGCTTTCATCGTTTTCCTTCTTCCTTTTCTGCCGTGGCTCAGCCCCGCTGGCCGTTTTCCTGGCGTTCCATGTTTTCCACGACGATGTCGTGGATGTCTCCCAGCGAGGCGCAGTATTCGAGCACTTTCCATGGGGTGTTGGTGTGGTAATGGATTTTGATCAGGTCTTCGTCTCCGACCACAAGAAGACAGTCCCCCTCGATGTTTTTGGAGAGATAGTCGTTGATGGCGTCTTCCGAAAGATTTTTCCCTTCGATAAGCAGCTGCGTGTCGAATCGGTATTCCAGCATAGCCGGCTCCTCCTTTGATTTTTTCGGTTTCCGGTTCCGTTTTGAATATCATACGCTTTTTTGGTGCGGATGAAAAGCCCCCGATGCGGTCAAATTCCGCGCCACGCCTCTTTCAGGCATGCGACGGCGTCTTCGATGTCGCCGAGCGGGATGCCGGCGAAGCCGAGCCGGACGCTTTCGCCCGGCGCGGGCTGGACACGCACGCCGTTTTTCAGCGCGAGGCGGCAGAGCTCCGCGGCGCTTTTTTCCGCTTTCGGCGTAAGGATGACGGTAAGCGGCGTCTCCTGAAGGAGAATGTCCGCTTTCCCCGCAAAGGCGTCCTCCAGCGCGCGCAGCAGCTTTTCGCTTTTTGCGCCGTACAGCTT
>DHAI01000095.1:4445-9970 GCA_002397355.1 Ruminococcaceae bacterium UBA4958
GCCATGTAGCCGATGCGCACGGAGGGAAGCAGCAGCTTCGAGAACGAGCCGAGGTACACGACGCCCCTGCCGCCCGCAATGCCCTGCATGGCGGGAACGGGGCGCGCGCGGTAGCGCAGCTCGCCGTTGTAGTCGTCCTCGATGATGATCCCGCCGGAGCGCTCCGCCCATTTCAGAAGCTCCAGGCGGCGGTTCATGGGGATGGGGGAACCGGTGCGGATGCGATTCGACGGGCTGAGGTAAACGAGGCGCGGCCGCGCTTTTTCCACGGCGTCCATGCGGATGCCGTCGCCGTCGCAGGGAAGCTTCCGCACGGAAAAGCCGCAGTCCGCGAAGACCTGCTCCGCCTGAGGGAAGCCGGGCTCCTCCATGACTACGGAGCGGTGCTCCCCGCCGAAAAGACCGCAAAGCAGAAAAAGCAGCGGCTGCGTTCCGGCGCCGATGACGATCTGCTCGGGGGCGGCGGCGACGCCGCGCGCCCCGTAGCTGTAAGCGGAGAGCGCTTCCCGCAGCCCGCGTTCGCCCTGGTGCTCGCCGTAGGAGGCGAGAGCGCCCCGCCGGTTCAGCGCGTCCCGGATGTTCCGCCGCCAGATCTTTAAATCCATCAGTCCCTCGTCCACGCAGTCGCTTCCGAAATTATACCGCGGCGGCGGGCCGGCGGCGGGAAGCCCGGCGGACGGGGCCGGCGTCCGCGGCAGCCCGCCGCGCGCCGCATCCCGCGCAAAGTAGCCGCGCTTCGGGGAAGCGCGCAGATACCCTTCCACGCAGAGCTGCTGGTAGGCGCTCTCCACGGTGGTGCAGCTCAGGCCCAGGTCCGCCGCGAGCCTGCGCACGGAAGGCAGCCGCTCGCCGCTTTTCAGCCGCCCTGTTTCCGCCGCCGTCCGGATGGAAAGGTAAAGCTGCCGGTAGAGCGGTTCCGTTGAATTTTTATTGAGCTGAAGAGAATCATAAATCATGAACCCGCCCCCGTCCCAATATCTGTACTGATTAAATTTTTATAAACTGTGACTTTCAAAAATAACAGATTTCCGCTATGATGATACCACAAATTCAGGCGGCCGCCAATACCCGGGTGAAAAAACGGGCGGCCGGAGAAAGGAATCCTGTAACCATGAAAAAGCAGTCTTCGTTCCGGCTGGGCGTCCTTGCCGCGCTCTTCGCGGCGCTGATCTTCGTTGTGACGGCCTATGTCCTGCATATCCCGACGCCGGCCACGGGCGGCTATATCCATTTGGGAGACGCGTTCGTCTACCTTGCGGCCAGCATCCTTCCCGCGCCTTACGCCATTGCGGCGGCGGGCATCGGGGAGGCGCTTTCCGACCTGCTGACGGGCGGCGCGGCGTTCGCCCTTCCCACGCTTGTCATCAAATCCGCCATGGCGCTGTGCTTTACGGCGGCCGGCGAAAAGATCGTGACGAAGCGGAACGCGGCGGCTTCCGTCTTCGCCGGGCTGATCTGCATCGGCGGCTACTACCTGACGGAGGTTTTCCTGCTGCACAGCTTTTCCGCGCCGGTGGTCGAGATCCCGGCCAACGCCGTGCAGGCTGCGGCGAGCGCGGCGATCTACCTGCTGGCCGGGCGCGCCCTCGACCGCACGAAGGTGAAAAACAGCGTGTCCGCGTTTGTGCGTTCCTGAGCCCGGCAGGCCGGGAGCCTTCTTTAGCGAAATCGATCCGGGGAACACACGTCAAGACATATGAATATAAGAAGTAAGGAGAGCCCCCGCGCGGAAGAATAGAACCGCGTCGGGGGATATTTCATAAGCGGACGGAAAAACCGGCGGCGGGGCATACCGCCCCGCGCTTAATGTATAAGGACCGCGTCGGAGAGACCGCGAAGGATGGGCTCCGGAATTTTCCTTTTCGCGCCGTTGAGGTTCGCGCCGAGGGATGATATAATAGCCGCATACGGTTCGCGCGCGGCGGGGGAACAATCGGCGGGCCGAATCCAACGAAATTCGGAGCGTAAAGCATGAGAAAAAAGAAAAGAATACGGAGCGACGTCGTGCGGGACTCCGTCAACACGTTCGGCACGAATGCCATCGGCGCAGTGTTGGTTCTGATTGCCAACTTTATTACGATGCAGCGTGTCAATCCCACCATCAAAGGTTACTACAACGCCATGCAGATGTGGGGCGGCGGATTTAATACGATTTTCGGCCTCAGCATTGCTTCCGCGGTGGTTTATTTTGTCGCGCGCCATACGATCGGCAACGCGGAACGGGCCGTGAAAAGGGTGACAACCCGCGTGTTTCTGCTGATCGCCGTTGCGGGGACGCTGATTCTGATCGGAACGAGAGCCCTGTCGATGTTCCATTTTGACGAGATGCCGGTCGATTTTCTGGTCGCCATCGTCGTTTACGCGCTGGCGTCGCTGGTTTTCTCTGTCTGCACCTGCGTGCTGCGCGGCGAGAACAAATTTAAATCGTTCAATATCGTCAACCTGACGCAGAATATCGCCAACACGCTTCTCTACATCTATATTGCCGCCCGGCCTTCGGCAGTCGTATGGATCTGGGGCACGAACGCCATTTCCATCGGCATGATCGGTTTTTCCCTCTACTGCATCCGCCGCTGGAACGGCCCGAGGCCGAAGCCGGCCCCGGAGGACGACCACCCGGTCGGAAGCCGCGATTTCGTGAAGTACAGCCTGAAGTCCCACGTCAGCAACATGTTGGCCTATGTGAACATCTACTTTGGAAACTATTTGGTGCAGGACAGATTTGCGGTTGCGGATCTCGGTGTTTACAGCGCGGCAACCGTCATCTTGGATAAAATATGGATTCTGCCAAACGCCGTGGGCCAGGTCGTCATGAGCCGCATCGCCGCCATGACGGAGCGAAAGGACAAGGTCCGCCTGACGCTGATCTCCACGAAAGCCGTCACTTATGTGACGGCGGTCATAGCCCTGCTGGTCCTGTGGGCGGCCAAGATATTTATTCCGTTGCTCTTCCCCATGTATGTCGGCGCCATTGCGCCGCTGCGGTATCTCATTGTCGGCGCAATCGTCATCTCCTACGCGAAGGTGCTGGGAAACTCGATCGCCGCTTACGGCAGGCCGGAGCTGAACATCCTTCCCACGGTGGTCGGCATCGCCTCGAACATTGCCGCCAGCTTTCTGTTTGTTCCGAAAATGGGCGTCAACGGCGTGGCGCTCGCAACCTCGATTTCACTTTCCGCGCAGGGCGTCGCCTGCATCGCGATCTTCTGCCGCTTTTCCCGCACGCCTTTTTACCGGCTGCTTCTGCCGAGCCGGGAGGAGATCGCGATGGCGAGAACGGCGTTCCGAAAATAAAATGCGCTGCAAAAGCATTACGGAATAACGGAAAGCCCGGGAATTTTCCCGAGCTTTCCGTTATTCGTTGTGGAACCCTTTGCCGATGATCTCGCTGGAGTTGGTGATGAGGATGAACGCGTCCGGTTCCCGCCTCCGGATGAAGCGCCGAAGCTGCGCCGCCTGCATCCGCTTCATCACGGTGAGCACGACGTATTTTTTCGTGTGGGAGTATGCGCCTTTCGCCTCGAGCACGGTGGCGCTGCGGTTCAGCTTGTTTGTGATGAATTCGCAGATCGGCTGCGGCTCGTTGCAGATGACGTTTAAAAACTTGCTCAGGTTGATGTTTTCGATCACGCTGTCGATCACCAGCACCTTGAGCAGCAGACCGAGGCAGGAAAAGAGCGCCGTTTTCACGCTGAAGACGAGAAAGGCGGATAGCGTGATCAGCACGTCGGAAAAGAACAGAGCGCGGCCGATGTCCACGCTGGTGTGTTTTTGGAGGATCATCGCGATGATGTCGGTTCCGCCGGAGGAGGCGCCTTCGTTGAAAAGGACGGCGGAGCCGAAAGCCGGGAGGATCACGGCGAAAGCGAGGTTCAGCATCGGCTCGTCGGTAATGGGCCGGCTCATGGGAAAAACTTTTTCCAGACAGGAAACGGCGAACGACAGGACTAAGCTGGAATACACCGTCTTCACGCCGAAATCGCGCCCCAAAAACGCAAATCCGAGGAAAACCAGCGCTATGTTCAGGATGAAATTCGCTGTCGCCGGAGAGATGAAAGTGAGCTTTCCCAAAACGACCGAAAGGCCTGAGACGCCGCCGAACGTGAAATTGTCGGGGAACTTGAAGACGTAGATCCCGACGGCCACGACGAGAGTGCTTACGGTGATGATGGAATATTCGCGGAGCAAACCCGGTATTTTCTTTCCCATTTTTTATTCTGTCTCCAGTCCTTATCCATGACAGTTCCATGGCGGTTTTCGGTTCCCGGAACCGAGCGATTCGATTATACCATTTCTCTTATAAAAATCAAAAATTTTATATATTTCATTGATCAATAAAAAAGAAAAGATAAAAATCCCCTTTACAAACCGGAAATGCGGTGGTATGATTGAGACGAAAAAGATAAAAATAATTATTATTGATTTGAACACGCTTTAGGAGAAATTGAGATGGGACAGCCGGAGAGAAAACGCAATTACAGCAGAAAAAGAGAGGCCATTTTGAAGGTCGTGCGTTCAACCACCTGCCACCCTACGGCGGAATGGGTGTACCGGGCTTTGAAGCCGGAGTACCCCGACCTTTCCCTCGGCACCGTCTACCGCAATCTGACTCAATTTAAAGCGGACGGCGTAATCGCCAGCGTCAGCGTCGTGAACGGCCAGGAGCGCTACGACGGCAATGTGAAGCCGCACACGCATTTCGTTTGCTCCCGCTGCGGAGCGGTGCTGGACATTCCCGGAAATTTCATCAGCGAAAGCGCAGTGAAAAGCGCCGCCGAAAAGATGGGCCTTGAGGTTGTTTCCAGCGACGTGCTGCTGCACGGCCTTTGCGGCAAATGCCGCGGGGAGAAATGACGCCTGCTTGCTCCGGCGTAAGCCGAAGCATACCGCATATATGATTCTGCTCTATATTAAATTGACTGGAGGCATATTTTTATGAAGAAATTCGTTTGTTCGGTTTGCGGGTATGTGTACGAAGGCGATGAGCCGCCGGTAAAATGTCCGCAGTGCGGCGCTCCGAGGGAAAAGTTCGTCGAGCAGAAAGCGGCGGAAAGCTCTTATGCCAGCGAGCATGCGGTCGGCGTGGCGCAGGGTGTCGACAAAGAGGTTTACGACGGCCTGAAAGCCAACTTCCAGGGGGAATGCAGTGAAGTCGGGATGTACCTCGCCATGAGCCGCCAGGCGGAGCGCGAGGGTTATCCGGAGATTGCCGACGCGTTCCAGCGGTATGCCTTTCAGGAGGCGGACCACGCTTCCAGGTTTGCGGAACTGCTCGGAGAAGTTCTTACAAAGAGCACGAAGAAAAACCTTGAGATGCGCGTGGAGGCGGAGCGCGGCGCCTGCGCCGGCAAGACGGAGCTGGCGAAACGCGCGAAAGCGCTCAGCTACGACGCGATCCACGATACCGTCCATGAGATGGCGCGGGACGAAGCCCGGCATGGCAGAGGGTTCGAGGGCCTGCTCAAAAGGTATTTCGGCGAATAATCCGTTTTTCCGAAAAGCGTGCCGGGCTGCGGCGTAGCGAC
>DHAI01000095.1:10159-13820 GCA_002397355.1 Ruminococcaceae bacterium UBA4958
ATTCGTAAAATCGGATGGAATTTTTGGTTGTAACAAATGAAAATACTAAAAAAAACAAAATTTTTATAGTAATCTAAATATTTCTCTTGACAACAGGCCAAAACTGTTATAAGCTAAGCACGTGTTAATCCACAATATGCCCCAGTAGCTTAACGCAAGAGCATTTGGTTACACCAAAGGTTGTCGGTTCACTCCGTCCCAGGGCAAAAAAATAATCACACAGAGTGAGGTAAAAATTATGTTCGAAGACAAAACGTTAGTCTGCCAGGAATGCGGGAAGGAGTTTGTTTGGACTGCCGGTGAGCAGGAATTCTACTCTGCGAAGGGCTTTACCAATGAACCGAAGAGATGCCCCGAGTGCCGCAAGGCCCGCAGAATGAACCAGAAGCCCCAGCGCGAAATGTACGACGCCGTGTGTGCTTCCTGCGGTGCTCCCTGCAAGGTTCCGTTCCAGCCGACCGAGGGGCGTCCGGTATATTGCAGCGAGTGCTTTGCAAAGATGAAGGGGCAGGAGTAATCCTGCAGATCAGGTAAGATCGTTTGTACGGCGGATGCGGCTATTGCATCCGCCGTTTTCTGCTTTTTTCGGCGGATCCTCCGGCCGGGGCGCGGAATGATTCCGCTTATACGGAATAAATTCCGGCTTTTTACGCATTTTATCCTGTTGACGACTTGACGGGAGAGAAAGCAGGGTGTATCCTATAGACACCCCACCAGGGGTATGGAGGTACTTGCCGTGAAACAAAAATTCGACGTAACCGGTATGAGCTGTGCCGCATGCTCCGCTGCCGTTGAACGCAGCGTGAAAAAGGTGGAGGGCGTGCGTTCCGTGGATGTGAGCCTTCTGACGAACAGCATGACGGTGGATTGCGACGATTCGCCGGACATGCGCGGAAAAGTCATCAAAGCGGTGGAGGATGCCGGCTATCATGCCGCCGTCCCCGGAGCGGCGGAAACCCGCGCCGATCCGGCCGCCGTCCAGCTGGCATCCATGAAGCGACGCCTGATCGTGTCTTTTGCGTTCTGGGTGCCGCTGATGTATCTTGCCATGCACCACATGCTGAAGGAATGGTTCGGCCTTCCCGTTCCGCCGTTTATGGTAAACGTGTTTCACGGAACGGAAAACGGCGCCGTATTCGCGTTTGCGCAGCTGCTGCTTCTTCTGCCGATCGTGTTCGTCAACTGGGAATACTACCGCGTCGGTTTCCGCGCGCTCGCAAAGCGCGCGCCGAATATGGATTCCCTGATCGCCGTCGGTTCCGCGGCGGCCGTGGCGTACGGCGTATATGCGATTTTCCGGATCGGCTATGCGCTCGGTCACGGCGATATGCCCGTTGCGCAGCAGTTCGTTTCCAACCTGTATTTTGAGTCCGCGGGAACCATCCTCACGCTCATCACGCTGGGAAAATATCTGGAGGCAAAATCGAAGGGCCGCACGACGGACGCCATTTCGAAGCTGATCCGCCTGGCTCCCAAGACCGCCACGGTGGAGCGCGGCGGCAGCGAGGAAGAGATTCCGGTGGAGCAGGTCGCCGTGGGCGACGTCGTCGTGGTGCGGCCCGGCCGGCGCATCCCCGTGGACGGCGTCGTGACGGAGGGAACTTCTTCCATAGACCAGTCCGCGATCACGGGCGAGAGCATTCCGGTGGAAAAACAGCCGGGAGACCGGGTGATCGCCGCCACAATCAACAAAGCGGGCTTTTTCCGCTTCCGCGCGGAGAAGGTGGGCGCGGATACGACGCTCGCCCAGATTATCCGCCTTGTGGAGGACGCCGGTGCCTCGAAAGCGCCGATTGCGCGTCTGGCGGACCGCGTGAGCGGCGTTTTCGTCCCGGTTGTCATCGGTATCGCGATCCTGACCGGGGTTGTCTGGATGTTCGCCGGGCAAACGTTTGAGTTCGCGCTGAACACCGCAATATCGGTCCTCGTGATCTCCTGCCCCTGTGCGCTGGGGCTCGCCACGCCGGTCGCCATCATGGTGGGGACCGGGCGCGGCGCGGCGGAAGGGATTCTGATCAAATCCGGGGAAGCGCTGGAGTCCGCCTGCGACGTGCAGACCGTCGTGCTGGATAAAACCGGAACCATCACCGAGGGGAAGCCGCGCGTCACGGACATCCTGCCGGTCGGGGGCGTCGGCCGGGAAGAACTGCTCCGCACCGCCGCCGCCATTGAACGGCCCTCGGAGCATCCGCTTGCCGAAGCGGTTTTGGAGAGAGCCTCGGCGGAGGGCATCGCCCCGCCGGAAGCGCGGGAATTCAAGGCTGTCGCCGGGCGCGGAGTAACGGCGCTTGTGGAAGGGAAAGGGATTTCCGCCGGGAACCTTGCGTTCATGCGGGAGCGGGGCGTAGAGGTCGGCGAACTGGAACGGACGGCCGAAACGCTTGCGCAGGATGGGAAAACCCCGCTCTTTTTTGCGGAGGGGACGCGGATGCTCGGCATGATCGCCGCGGCGGACGTGGTGAAACCCACGAGCCGCGAGGCCGTGAAGCAGTTCCGGTCCATGGGCGTCGACGTGGTGATGCTCACGGGGGACAACCGGCGCACCGCCGAGGCGATCCGCCGCCAGCTCGGCATCAGCCGCGCCGTTGCGGAGGTGCTGCCGCAGGATAAGGAACGCGAGGTCCGCCGCATCCAGGAGAGCGGCAGAAAAGTCGCCATGATCGGCGACGGCATCAACGATGCGCCCGCCCTGGTCCGGGCGGACGTGGGCGTCGCTATCGGGGCGGGCACGGACGTCGCGCTGGAATCCGCCGACATCGTGCTGATGAAGAGCAGCCTTCTGGACGCCGTGACGGCCGTCCGCCTGAGCCGCGCCACCATCCGGAATATCAAGGAGAACCTGTTTTGGGCGTTTTTCTACAATGTCCTCGGCATCCCGCTGGCGGCAGGCGTTTTTTACAACTGGCTCGATTGGATGCTGAATCCGATGTTCGCCGCGGCGGCGATGAGCTTCAGCTCGGTTTTCGTTGTGGCGAACGCGCTGCGCCTGCGTTTTTTCCGGGCGGCGCATCCGGCTGTTTCCAGCCCGGTGGAAAGCCCTGCAATCGTTGCGTCTGAGAAAGGAAAGACCAGTATGAAAAAAGTCATTAAAATCAAAGGCATGATGTGCGACCACTGCAAGATGCACGTGGAGAAGGCGTTGAACGCAATTCCCGGCGTCAGCGCGAAGGTCGATCTTTCCGCCGGAGAGGCGGAAGTCTCGCTTGCGGCTCCGGTCAGCGACGAGAGCCTGAAAAAAGCCGTTGTGGACGCGGGCTACGAGCCCGTGTCGGTCTCGGAAAAGACTTGAAGGGGCCGTCGGCGGGATGAGAGGGGGTACGGCGGATGGTTGCGGATCACGAAAAGGTCCTGCGCCAGCTGAAGACCGTGCGCGGTCAGCTTGACGGCTTGATCAAAATGGTGGAGGACGATCGTTACTGCATCGATATTTCCAACCAGATCATGGCTTCCCAGGCGATCCTGCGGAACGTGAACCGCGAGGTGCTCCACGCGCATCTGAACTGCTGCGCGAAAGAAGCGTTCCTCAACGGAGACGCGGAGGAAGCCCGGCGGAAGCTAAACGAGATCGTCGAAGTGGTGGATAAGCTGTCGAAATAGCGGAATGGGGCTGTCTCAAAGCGGACGAAAAGAGCCGGTGCAGCCGTCCTGAAAGGGATGGCTG
>DHAI01000095.1:14056-16135 GCA_002397355.1 Ruminococcaceae bacterium UBA4958
CCCGGTTTTGATTCGATTCCGCCGGGGGACGGTCAGTGGCCGAGGCTGTCGAGCACCTTCCTGAAGAGGTCCGGCCGGTTTGTGATGACGGCGGAAACGCCATGCTCCGCAAGGCGCTTCATCCATTTTTCAAGATCTACGGTCCATGCCATGGCGCGGATGCCGTTTTCCCTCAGCTCCCGGATGTTTTCCTCCGTCAGGAAGGGAAACAGCGGATTGATGAATTCCACGCCGCGGCGGTGGGCGTACGCGCCCGCGCCGACCAGCCAGTCGCTCGTCAGAAAAGCGCAGGGGATGGCGGGACAGAGCTTTTTGCACAGCTGCATGGACTGGTGATTGAACGAAGAAAAAATCACTTTTTCCGCGACGCCGTATTTCCGGATCAGCCCGATGACCTTTTCTTCAATTCCCTCGTACCGGAACACGCTGTCTTTCAGCTCGATGTCGGTCACGATGTCTTTGTCCCGGATGTACGCGAAATACTCTTCCAGCGCGGGAATGCGAAGAGGCCCGAGGGCCGCGTCGGAGCCTTTGCCGGCGTCCAGCTTCCGCAGCTCGTCCAGCGTCAGGTCGTGGACCCACCCGCTGCGTCCGGTGGTGCGGCCGGTGTTTTCATCGTGGATGACGACCGGCACGCCGTCTTTGGAGAGCTGAACGTCCAGCTCGATCCCGTCGCATCCGGCTTCGACGGCCTTTTCAAAAGCCAGCATGGTGTTCTCCGGAAATTTTCCGCTGAAACCGCGGTGCGCGAAGTTCTTCGTCAATGGAATCATCCTTTCTGAAGATCGGTTCGATTGTTTTCAGAAGAATCGTTTTCATTATTATAACACGGAACGGCGCGCGGCGGAAAGTCCGGCCGAAAATCCGCCGCATTTTGGCCTTTTCACTGAAAGTTCTGCACCGCCCCGCATTCCGGTTGGAGGCGCATTTCAATTTTACTTGGTTTTTACGAAGAAATGACACCGGTTTGATGCAAGTTGGGTCCGCTGTTGTTATCATGAAACTGATCCAAAACGATAGCCGAAGGAGGACACGAGAAATAGTGGATATCGAAACAACTCCAGAACATCTTTCCGAAAGCGTTCTCGCCGCGCCGGAAAAAGAGAAAACGTCTGTCCGGGCTGCTTCCCCTTGGAAAAAAAGCCGTCTGGAAAGGCTGACTCCTTACCTCTACCTGGCGCCGGCAAGCATCTGCTTCGCCGCATTCCTCTTTTTCCCATTTTTGCGGACCGTCTACTTGAGCCGACTTTGTCCCAAAGTCCGTTGAAATTGAAAGTGACAGCTCCGGGTATAGTCTGATAGACTATATGGCGACGAAACCAAAACCCAAGGAGCTGTCACTCAATGAAATCATACCAGAAAGTAAACAACCCCGTCAAGGGAAGCATACAGATTCTTGATGAAGAAGCATTGCTTGAAATTGCCGGAGAAGGATTGCTGAATCTCGCAGTTGAACTCGGAATGGAAACGCTCCGGCGGATGCTGGAAACTGACGTAACGGAACTGGTCGGAGAAAAAGGGAAACACAATAACCAGCGAGCCGCATATCGGCACGGAACGGAGAACACAAAGGTAGTTCTGGGAGGAGAAAAACGGAGCATTCGGAAGCCAAGGGTGCGAAGCAAAGACGGTACAGAACTGAGCCTTCCAACATTGACCACCTTTCAGAATGAGAAGCCATTGAGCCGCGCAGTTCTGGGGGAATTGTTGGCAGGGGTAAGCACCCGGAAATATGCCCGTGCAGAGGATTTTGACGGGGCCGAGGCCGCATGTACCAGCAAAAGCGAGGTCAGCAGAAAGTTTGTCAAGGGACTGTCCGCATTGGCGGATGAGTTCTTTCACCGCCGGATTGAAGGCAACTATCCCATTCTCATGATGGATGGAATGGCTGTTGGGAAAATGACGGTCATCGCAGCTATGGGGATTAGAAGCGATGGGCGCAAGCGCATGCTGGGACTCACCGCAGGCGGAACGGAAAACCAGGAAGCAGTCAAGGTGCTCCTCGCTGATCTGCTTGACAGAGTCCAACACCAATGCGATGGAATCGGCCAATTCGGTAGCCGCATCGGTCATGAAACG
>DHAI01000095.1:16155-16318 GCA_002397355.1 Ruminococcaceae bacterium UBA4958
AAAATCAGGAAGCAGTCAAGGCTCTCCTCACGGACCTGCTTGACAGAGGACTTGCGGCAGATCAACCCCGCCTGTTTGTCCTGGACGGCGGCAAGGCGCTGCACAAGGCGGTCACTGACACGTTTGGCAGGAAAGCGGTCATCCAACGCTGTCAGGTGCACAA
>DHAI01000122.1:0-233 GCA_002397355.1 Ruminococcaceae bacterium UBA4958
CCTTTCCATCCTTACCGCAAAAGCGGCGGTATTTCTCTGTTGCACTTTCCCTGGGGTCGCCCCCGGCGGCCGTTAGCCGCTATTCCGCCCTGTGGAGCTCGGACTTTCCTCGGGCGGTCGCTTTCGCGCCTCGTCCGCAGCCGTCCGGCCTGCTCGCACGGTAATACTTATTCTATCCGAAAACCGAAAAAAAGTCAAACGCGGCGCCTTAGCTGGAATATTTGGAAATGAGG
>DHAI01000122.1:506-1467 GCA_002397355.1 Ruminococcaceae bacterium UBA4958
GGAAAATCTGCTCGCGGATCTCGACGGCGCGGAAGTTCTGCACGGTTTTCCGTTTCCAGACATAATCCGGGTCGAAAATCTCGTAGGGCTTGCCGTCGTCGATGGTTTCGCCGTGCAGGGTGATCACGTCGGCAATCGCCTTGCCTGTCTCGCGGTCGTACAGGCGGTAAATCTTTTTGAAGCCGGGCGTGGTGATCTTCGCCACGTTCTCACTGATCTTGATCTTCGGCACGACGTTCCCCTGCGCGTCCTCGACGCCGCTGAGCTTGTAGACGCCGCCGAAGATCGGGTGGCTGGAGGAGGTGATCAGCCGCTCGCCCACGCCGAAGCTGTCCACGCGGGCGCCCTGCACCAGCATGTCGCGGATGATGTACTCGTCCAGCGAGTTGGAGGCGCAGATCTTGCAGTCCGGGAAGCCGGCGTCGTCCAGGATCTTCCGCGCCTTGCGGGAAAGGTAGGTGATGTCGCCGCTGTCGATGCGGATGCCCGCGGGGCGGAAGCCGCGCGGGACGACCTCCTCGCGGAAAATGCGGATGGCGTTCGGCAGGCCGGATTTCAGCACGTTGTAGGTGTCCACCAGCAGCATGCAGGACTGCGGATATTCCCGCGCGTAGGCGCGGAAAGCGTCCAGCTCGCTGTCGAAAAGCTGCACCCAGCTGTGCGCCATCGTGCCGAGCGCGGGGATGCCGTACTCCTCGCCGCAGATGGTGCAGGCCGTTCCGCAGCAACCGCCGATGTACGCGGCCCTCGCGCCGAGGATGGCGCCGTCCGGCCCCTGCGCGCGGCGGGAGCCGAATTCCATCACCGGCCGGCCGGCCGCAGCGCGGACGATGCGGTTCGCCTTCGTGGCGATCAGGCTCTGGTGGTTCACCGTGAGCAGGATCATCGTCTCGACGAACTGCGCCTGGATGGCCGGTCCCCGCACCGTGATGATCGGCTCGCCGGGAAAAATCGGCATCCC
>DHAI01000122.1:1689-4351 GCA_002397355.1 Ruminococcaceae bacterium UBA4958
GCGTGAACGTCAGGTGCTCCAAATAATCGACGATCTGCTGCACGCCGGCCATGATGGCGAAGCCGCCGTTATCCGGCAGCTCGCGGAAAAACATATCGAAGTAGGCGGTTACGTCGCGGAATCCGTTCGTAAAATAACCGTTTGCCATGGTGATCTCGTAAAAATCCGTCAGCATGGTCAGGTTTGTCTTTAGCGTTTCATTTTTTTTCAAAACGTCCATCTCCCTGCGAAAAAATGATTGAGATTCAGTGACTCTACCATAGGATGCATTCATATTATGGAATGCCAGCGAAAAACCTGGAAAATTTCCGGAATAAGATAAAATGATTCGGTGAAAATAATAAACAGCAGGAGCGAATCGCACAAGATTTAAATAAATTGCGAAATATGTGAAAAAATCCAATTTTTTATTGTAATAATACGAAAGAAATATTATACTAACAATAATCGACCGGATTAAAAATCGGATTTTAGTGATTCCCCCACGTCCCGGCAAGATCCGGAAAGAGAAGCATTTGTGGAAAAATGGGAATGCGAACGAAATACGCTATGAGGAGATGAACGAATTGAGACTTCGCAAACAAGCATTAGGAACCCGCAACTTGGTGGGTGCCCGCGTTGAGCAAGCCCGCAAAAATCAGGGTATGAAACAGAAAGAGCTCCTTGCTCAGCTTCAGGTAAACGGCGTGGACATGAACGCCTCGGGTCTTTCCAAATTGGAAGGGCAGATTCGCTATGTGACTGACTATGAGCTGGCCGCACTGTCCAAAATACTGAACGTTTCAGTGGACTGGTTGCTGGGCAGAGAAAAGTAAATTCCGTCCCGGAAGAAGAAGCGCTTCGCAAAGGCGAAGCGCTTCTTCTTTTGCCTCCGCGCAGGTGGGATCCGCTTTAAGTTTATTAATTATCATACTCTTTTCCCGGCGGATTGGCAAGGGCCAAATTTTCGCCCGCCGCGCGCCGCTTGCCTGCGGCGGATGGCCTTTTCAAGCTCTTCCACGGCGAGAGGGGCCAGCGAAAGCGCCGCCACGGCCAGCCACTGGAACCCGTTCAGGGCCGCCGTTTCAAAGATGCCGCCCAGCGGCCGCAGCACGATGACCATGGCCTGCATCAGCGCGCATACGACCGCGGCGGGGATAAGCTTCGGGTTCGCCGGAAGGCCGGGGTCGAACGCGGAACGCTCCGAGCGCACGTTGAAGGTGTGCGCGAGCTCGGAAAGGCTCAGCACGGCGAAGCCCATCGTGCGGCCCACGACCGGGCAGGCGGGGTCCGCGTCGAAGAAGACGCGGCCTATGCTGTATGAAAGCAGCGACAGGGCGCCGATCAGAAACCCCTCCACCACGATGTTGAACGTCATGCCGCCGGAAAAAATGCTTTCGCCGCGGCGGACCGGCCTGCGCTCCATGATGTCGGCGTCGAGCGGCTCGACGCCGAGCGCAAGGGCGGGCAGGGAATCCGTCACGAGGTTCACCCAGAGCAGCTGGATCGCCGTGAGCGGCAGCGGCAGGCGCAGCAGGAAGCTGACGAACACCGCGAGAAGCTCCCCGGTGTTGCAGCTGAGCAGGAAATGCACCGTCTTGCGGATATTCTGGTAGATGCCGCGGCCCTCGCGCACGGCGGCCACGATCGTCGCGAAATTGTCGTCCGTCAGGATCAGGTCGGAAGCCGCCTTCGCCACTTCCGTGCCGGAAAGGCCCATCGCGCAGCCGATGTCCGCGGCGCGCAGGGCGGGGGCGTCGTTCACCCCGTCGCCCGTCATGGCAACGACCTCCCCGTGGGACTGGTAGGCGCGCACGATGCGGACCTTATGCTCCGGTGAGACGCGCGCGAAGACGGTATAGTCGTAGATCCGCCGGCGGAGCTCCGCGTCGGAAATGCGGTTCAGCTCCGCGCCGGTGATCACCTGGCGCCCGTTTTCCGCGATGCCGAGCTGCTGCGCCACGGCGGCCGCCGTGGCGGCGTGGTCCCCCGTGATCATCACGGGGCGGATGCCGGCTTTCTTACAGGTCGCCACGGCTTCCGCGGCCTCCGGGCGGGGCGGGTCCGCCATGCCGATCAGCCCGAGGAAAGTCATGCCGGTTTCCGCGTCCTCCGGCTTGGCGGGCAGCGCGTCGAGCCTGCGCACGGCCACGCCGAGCACGCGCAGCGCGCGGGCGGCCATCGCGGCGCTTTCCCCCGCGGCTCCGCCGGAGGCGCAGAGCGCCGCCAGAATATCCGGCGCACCCTTCGTCACGGCCAGATAGCCGCCACCCGGCAGGCGGTGGATCGTCGTCATCCGCTTGCGCTCGCTCGTGAACGGCGCCTCGGCGGCGCGCGGGAACCTCTTCCGGTCGGATTCGAAGACGCCGCGCGGCACGGCGCGCACGATGGCCGTTTCCGTCGGGTCCCCCACGAGCTTCTCCCCCTCGTACGCGCAGTCCGTGCAGAGAGCGGCAGTGCGCAGCAGTTTTTTCGCCTGCGGCGAATCCGCCGCAAGCAGCCCGTTTCCGCCGCTGAGCTCCACGACGGTCATGCGGTTCTGCGTCAGCGTCCCCGTCTTGTCGGAGCAGATCACGCTCGCGCTGCCGAGCGTCTCCACCGCGGGCATCCGGCGGACGATGGCGCGTTTGGCCGCCATGCGCCGCACCCCCACGGCCAGCGTGATCGTAACGACGGCGGGCAG
>DHAI01000122.1:4567-6637 GCA_002397355.1 Ruminococcaceae bacterium UBA4958
GCTGGAACAGTCCCATGCCGAAGATGATGAAGCAGATGACAAGCGCGGCGGTGCCGAGGACTTTCCCCGTCTGCGCCAGCTTTTGCTGCAGCGGCGTGGGCGGCGCCTGCTGGCTGCCGATCATGCGGGCGATCCTGCCCACCTGGGTGTTCATGCCCGTTTCCGTCACGACGCCGCGGCCGCGGCCGGAAGAGACGGCGCACGAGGAGAACGCCATGTTGCGGCAGTCCCCGAGCGTCGTGTGCTCCGCGAAAACCGCCTCGGGATTTTTGCGCACCGGAAGGCTTTCGCCGGTAAGGGCGCTTTCCTCCATGCACAGCTCCGCCGCTTCCGTCAGGCGCAGGTCGGCGGGCACAAGGTCGCCGGCACGCAGCACCACAAGGTCGCCCGGCACAAGCTCCGCGGCGGCGATTTCCTTCTCCCTCCCGTCCCGCACCACATGGGCCCGCGGGCTGGTAAGGCTGCGCAGCGCCTCGATCGCGCGCTCCGCGCGGCTTTCCTGTATCACGCCGATCACGGCGTTGACATTTACGATCGCAAGGATGATAATGGACGAAAGGCCGTCGGTCCCGTCGCGGGTCTGAGAGACGGCAAAGGATATGCCCGCCGCGATCAGCAGGACGATCGTCATGAAATCCGAAAACTGGGAAAAGAAACGTGCCAGAAGGCTCTTTTTCTTCGGCTTTTCCAGTTCGTTGCGGCCGGACTGGCGCAGACGCCGTGCGGCCTGTTTTTCGGAAAGTCCGGTGTGCAGGCTGGTTCCCAGTTTTTCAGCGCATTTTTCCTTTGGGAGACTCTGCCATTCCAAATATATCATCTCCAGTTTTTTGGTAATGTATATTCGCAACTGAGCGGATTTATGGTATAATATACTGTATCGTATAAACGTCAATCGATGCAGTGATTCGGAGGATCGGTTAAGATGGATATTACGATTTTAAATTACGTGCAGGACCATTTTCACAACAGAATCACGGATATCGTGTTTAAAACGCTTTCCCGGATCGGCAACGGCGGCGCCGTGTGGTACGGCTTTCTGCTGCTGATGATCTGGAACCCGCGCGGGAAGCGCTATGCGCTCATGATGATGCTTTCCATGTCGTTCGCGTTCCTCACGAGCCAGATCCTGAAGCCCATCATCGGGCGGCCGCGCCCGTTCGTCGCGTTCCCCGGCAAGCAGCTTCTGATCCGAACGCCTTCCGGTTACTCGTGCCCCTCGGGCCATTCCTCCTCCTCTTTCGCGGCCGCCTTCATCGTCTGCATGGCGAGCCGTCCGCTGGGGGTTCCCGCTTTCCTGCTGGCGTTCAGCATTGCGTTCTCCCGCGTTTTCCTTTTTGTACATTATCCGTCCGATACAATCGCCGGTTCTGTCCTCGGTGTATTATGCGCGCTGCTTGTTTTTACATTATACGGGATGTAGTTTATACGACCACTACATCTATTTTGTTTACGGGAACTTACCTAACCCCTTGCGCGTTTTTTAGAAACGCGACAAAATCGTCTATATTTTGCTTGATTTCGGATTTATTTTGAAATAAAATGATGACATTCCTAGTAATTTTGTGAATTTTATTCACCTGGAAGAGAGGGAGAAATGTCATCATGGTCAAGTTTCTTGGGTGTGCAAAGCTTTCCGGCGTCTGCCTGAGGTATTACGTCTGCGGCAACAACCGCGACGGCTATTGCATCCGCATCGTGGAGAAAAACGGCGACTCACAAGAGCAAGTGGAACAGTACGTTTCGCAGAAACTTCCCGAGACGGTTTATCTGGCTTACAAGCTGCGCCGCTGCTCTGTCTTTCCGGAAAATCTTCCGGAGATCCTTGAAGATATGCGCTTTGACCAGTCGGGGCATCCATCCCCGCTCTCCGCTTCTTTCCCCCACGAATCAAGCGGGGTTCTGGCGTGAAATAAACGTGGAAAAGAGGCGTGGACGTCCGGTAACCCGGAAGCCCACGCCTCTTTTTTCTGTCCTCCGCCAAACCTGCCGCGGATGAGTCACCCGGCCGGACCGGTAGTTTCCACGGAACCGTACACCTTTTCTTTTCCCGCAATCTCTTTCAGCACGCGG
>DHAI01000079.1:0-290 GCA_002397355.1 Ruminococcaceae bacterium UBA4958
CCGCAACCTCCCGCTTCAACGCATATCTGTCGCAGTCGTGCTTATTTATAATACCACGATGAAAGTCCGATTGCAACAGGTTTTTGCCTGTTTTTTGCAGAAAATTTCATTCCGCAGTTCCCTGCGGGCCGTTATCTGGGATGCTTTTCCAGAAATTCGGGGCAGGTGAGGATTCCCCCGCCGAAAACGGCGTTGTAAATCTCCACGCTGTGGTAATGCCTGCCGGGCATTTTATCCGGCCCGTAAAGCTTTCTGCGGATCAGCTCCCGCTTGATCCGCAGGATCGCGCG
>DHAI01000079.1:493-8246 GCA_002397355.1 Ruminococcaceae bacterium UBA4958
CGGTCCCGTCGGTTTTTTCACCGCGCATTTATCGTCGACTCATTAATATATATTATAGCAATAGTAAGCGAATGCCGGCCGATCGCGGCGGAGGACGCCGCTTTTTCGGAATCTACGCCAACGCTTTGGAAAAAACGCTGTTTCTTTTTCTTTTTGCAAAGGAAAAGAAGGTCAGCCGCCGAATTCGGAGAGCTCGAGGCCTTTGTTGTGTTCCAGCGCCCAGCCGACGCTCCAGTCGCTGGTGAAGAGGAGCAGGTAGCCGCCGCGGAAATCCTGCACGAGCCTCGTGTCGGAGGTCAGGTCCAGATTCTTTATATCCAGCCCCCCCAGCGAGCGCACGCGGCGGATCTCCTCCTGCGGCATGGAGGACATGCGGATGTCCACGTTGTACTCGTTCTTCAGGCGATACTCCAGCACCTCGAACTGAAGCACGCCGACCGCTCCCACGACGACCTCCTCCATGCCGGAATCCGGCTCGTGGAAGATCTGCACCGCGCCCTCCTGCGCGATCTGCGTCATCCCCTTCACGAACTGCTTGCGCTTCATCGTGTCCACCTGCTCCACGCGGGCGAAATGCTCGGGCGCGAACGTCGGGATCCCGGCGAAGCGGAAGGGCTTCGCGGCCGTGCAGAGCGTGTCGCCGATGGAGAAGACGCCGGGGTCGAACAGGCCGATGATGTCGCCCGCGTAAGCCTCCGATATGATCTCGCGGTCCTGGGCCATCAGGTGCTGCGGCTGGGCGAGCTTCACCTTGCGGCCGCCCTGCACATGGGTGACCTCCATGCCCTTTTCAAATTTTCCGGAGCAGATGCGGATAAACGCGATGCGGTCGCGGTGCGCCTTGTTCATGTTCGCCTGGATCTTGAACACGAAAGCGGAAAAATCCGGATCGAACGGGCTGATGGGACCGCGGTCCGATTCGCGGGGGAGCGGCGGGGTCGTCATGCGCAGAAACTCCTTGAGGAAAGGCTCCACGCCGAAATTCGTCAGCGCCGAGCCGAAGAAGACGGGCGACAGCCTGCCCGCGCGGACCGCGTCCATATCGAGGCCGTCCCCCGCGCCGTCGAGGAGCGCGACGTCGTCCGCAAGCCGTTTGGAGAAGTCCCCGCCGATCAGCCGTTCCGTTTGCGGGTCGTCCAGCGGAACGGCCGTCGCTTTCACTTCCTTCTGCCCGAAAACGGCGTCGCTGTTCGCGCGGAAGACCAGCACCCTTTTCGTCTCGCGGTCGTAGACGCCCCGGAATTCCTTGCCGGAGCCGATGGGCCAGTTGACCGGGCAGGTGCGGATGCCGAGCAGCTTCTCGATCTCCTCCATGAGGTCGAACGGATCGCGCGCGTCGCGGTCCATTTTGTTGATGAAGGTAAAGATCGGAATATGGCGCAGCGTGCAGACCTTGAAGAGCTTGCGGGTCTGCCGCTCCACGCCCTTCGCCGCGTCCAGCACCATCACGGCGGAGTCCGCGGCCATCAGCGTGCGGTAGGTGTCCTCCGAAAAGTCCTCGTGGCCCGGCGTATCCAGGATATTGATGCAATAGCCCCCATAGCCGAACTGCATGACGGACGAAGTGACGGAGATTCCCCTTTTCTTCTCGATGTCCATCCAGTCCGAGACGGCGTGGCGCTGCGTCTTCTTCCCCTTGACGGAACCCGCGAGCGCTATGGCGCCGCCGTAAAGCAGCAGCTTCTCCGTCAGCGTCGTCTTTCCGGCATCCGGGTGGGAAATAATGGCAAACGTCCTTCTCTTTTCGATCTCCTTCTGTGTGTCCGTCACGATGTTTCCTCCAGCCCTGTTTCCGGGCAAAATTTCCCCGCTTTTCCACGGGAAACGATAACCGATTCATTATAAAGCTTCCGCCGGGAATAATCAACCCGTCGGGGGCGCCCCGCCGCAGAAAAAAAGGACCGCGCCGGTCGCGGAGAATTGACAAAGAACCCCTTTTCCAATATGATAGGAAGTACATCCGGCAGACAGAAGGAGGTCCCAGAGCATGAAGAAAACCGGTAGGTTTCTCGCTTTGTTCGTCGCCGCTGCGGCCGTATGCAGCGTTTTCACGGCAATGCCCGCGGCGGCGGCGGAATACGACGACGCCGCGGAACAGGCTGTGGACGGCATCCTCTCCGCAACCGACCCGAAGATGTCGTCCCTGGAAAAAGCGCTTGTCGTCCACGACAAGCTGATCGACGTCTCCCGGTACGATTATGAAAATTACCGGGCGGACCGGCTTCCGGCGGCGGATTTCACCGCGGAGGGGCTCCTGCGGAACCGCACCGGCGTCTGCCAGGGCTACGCGCTGGCTTACCAGCTTCTGATGGACCGCCTCGGCGTGGAAACGATCTGCGTGCACAGCTCCACCCATATGTGGAACATGGTAAAGCTGGGTGGAAACTGGTATCATGTGGACTGCACCTTCGACGATCCGGTCATCGTCGATTCCGGCAGCAGCATGCGCAATCACGCCTATTTTCTGCTCAGCGACGGCGCGCTGACCGCGCTTTCCTCGCGCCTCGGCGACGCGGACCACGCATTCTGGAAAAAAATGTGGTTCCTCGTTCCGCCTGTCGCATCCGACACGCAGTTCGACGCCTACGCCTCCAACGACACAACCGGAACGGTTTCCATCCCCTCCGCCGACGGGACCGCCGCAATCACGGACACTTCGTTCTGGTCGACCGCCTCGCGGAGAGAGCTGGATGCGCTGGAAGCCCCCGTGGCGGCAACCGTATGGCTGGACACGTCTTCCTACCGTTTTGCGGCGGGCGACCAATACGTCATTCTCGCGAGGTCGAACCTCGGGGAATACCTGAAAGCCTCATCGTCGAACACGGCGGTCGTCTCCGTGGACAAACAGGTTTCCTCCTCTGGCGGCCGGCTCTTCACCATCCGCGGGAGAGCGCCCGGCACAGCCTCCGTAATAGTCACCTCCGCCTGCGGCGCAAAGGCTTCTCTGCCCGTCACCGTCACGGCGCCGCGTTTTACCTGCGACACGGCCGCCGTAACGATCAGAACCGGAAAAACCTATCAATTCCTCGTCACCGCCGACAAAGCGCCCGTCTTCCAGGTCGCCACCGTCGGAACGATCGCGCCGGCGCGCGTCAGCGGAAACCGGTACTTTTATAAAGTGACGGCGACCTCCTCCCTCGGCGTGCACGGCGTCTATATCGACGGCGTAAAGAGCGCGCTCTGCACCTTCGCCTGACCACGCGTTCCCCCCTGTCGGGTGGAAAAGCCCGCCGCACCCCATGAAGGAGGCGCGGCGGGCTTTATCGTTGCGACGGGGACTTGTCACAACGGGGGCCCCGGCTTGCCGCCGGAGCCCCCGTGTCCTTCTTACGATTCTGACGTTTCCGGGGCCGCTGGATTCCTTTCCGGAGGGCGGCCCGGCCCTAACGCCGGGTCGCCGCTACACGGAATTCAAACTCCCCAGTCCAACCGCCTTATCACTGCCGCAATGGAACTACCCATTGTGCCGGCCGGCCCATCGCGGGGCCGGATTTTCAGGTGCCGAAACCGTTGACGCGCGTTGGCTGCCTTAAAAGAACCGCCGTCAAACTGCCGCCGTTCAATTCTGGAACCTGGCATGCTTTTTCAGAAAAGCTGAAACTCGGTTTGCAAAGACAGATCACGCCGGCCTCGGATCAAAACTGGACTCTGCTCCTGAGAGACTGGAAAACGACTTCGTGTTGTCTGCTCCTTTTCTCAGAATCGGCTGCGCTTAACTGTTCTTTGGACTCATTCCCTTCCGTTTACTCTGGCTGGCCGCGGCCCAACAGACCCGGCCGCTGCTGTGAGGCATCTTCCCTGCCCATTGGACTCACTCCCTTCCTGTAAAGTCGGAACTCCGGAACCTTACCGATGCGGCACACATCCTTCCCCTATCTTCAGCTCCGCAACCGTTGCGGCTTCTCTTCGGGTCCGGTCCGCATCCCTCTTTTGTCCCTTTCTTGTTCCGGTTTCATTATAACTGCGTCCACCGGAAATGTCAATAGTTTTTCAAAAACATTCTGGTTCTTTTCATATATTTTAAATCCACACAATTTTCCTGTTGACTTTACCCGCCGGGCAGAATACAATAATACCAGCGCAAGGAAAGAAGGACCGACTGTAAGGAGAGGAACCCGATGCAAGACGATTTTGGTGCGGATCTGCTCACCCTGGTGGACGACGAAGGCAAAGAGCACGAGTTCGAAGTCCTCGACGTGATCGACAACGAGGAAGGTTGTTTTTATGCCCTGCAGCCCACTTACGACGATCCGCAGGAAAAGGTAGAAGCGGAAGGTACCTATTATATCTTTGAAGCCGTGGAAGAAAACGGCGAACAGGAACTGGCCGAAGTGGAAAACGACGTTCTGCTCGACAAGCTGGCAAAACAGTTTGAGGCGCGGTTCGAAGAATTCTTCGGCGGGGACGACGAAGAAGAAGACGAAAACGGCGGCCAGGACGACGATCCTTCTTAAAAACTTCAAATTGCAAATAACAACACGCGCATCCTGCCTGGTGCGCGGACGAGTGCATCAATAACCCTACAACTTTAAATCGGGAGCTTCGCTCCGACGGCGGACTTCAGACCTCCCGGCTTTCGGGCCGGACGAAGGGAGTGCGAAGCCGCCGGGCTGGCACCCACCTGCTTTGCGTAGCAGGTTATTCAGCACATTACGGCCAGGCGGGTTTTACAGAAAAGAGTTCCCCCGGATTCGAATGAATCCGGGGGATTTTTCATTGCCCGCGGCCGCGAAACCGGCCGCTTCCGCCCGGCCCTTTAAATCCCGGGGAGCACGCGGACGCGCACGATCTCCGGGAGCGCGGAGAGATGCTCCGCCGTGGAATCGCCCACAGCGCCCGTCACGTCCAGGACGGTATAGGCGTAATCCTTTTTCGCCTTGCTCTGCATATTCTCAATATTGATCCCGGCGCCTGCGAGGATGCCGGAAAGCTTGCTGATGGTGTTCGGCACGTTCCGGTGGAACAGGCAGATGCGCGTATATCCGCCGCGCGGCATGGAAACTGCCGGCATATTCACGGAATTGCGGATATTGCCGCTTTCCAGGTATTCCATCAGCTCATCGGCCGCCATGCGGGCGCAGTTGTCCTCCGACTCCGGCGTGGACGCGCCGAGGTGCGGCAGCGCGATCACGTTTTCCACGCCCAGCATCCTGTCGTCCGGGAAATCCGTCGCGTAGCACGCGATCTTGCCGGAGGCGAGGCCGTCCAGGACCGCAGCCGTATCCGCCAGGCCGCCGCGCGCGAAATTCAGCAGCCTGACGCCGTCTTTCATCTTCGCGATGGATTCGGCGCAGATCATGTTTTTCGTGTCCGGCAGAAGCGGGACGTGGATGGTGACGTAATCGCCGTTCGCATAGATCTCGTCGAGGGAACGGGCGTGGTGGATCGCGCGCGACAGGACCCACGCCGCGTCGACGGAAAGGTACGGATCGTAGCCGTAGACTTCCATGCCGAGAGCCTGCGCCGCGTTCGCCACGAGGATGCCGATGGCGCCCAGGCCGACCACGCCGAGCGTCTTTCCGGAAATCTCCGGCCCCGCGAACCGGCTCTTCCCCTTTTCGATCAGCCGCGGGACCTCGGCGCCCTTCCCTTTCAAGGAAGCCGCCCAGGCGGCGCCCGGCAGGATCCGGCGCGACGAGAGCAGCAGCGCGGCGACGGCCAGTTCCTTCACGGCGTTCGCGTTCGCACCCGGCGTGTTGAACACCGCGACGCCCTGCGCGCTGCAGCGGTCCAGCGGGATATTGTTCACCCCCGCGCCGGCGCGCGCGACGGCAAGCAGGTTTTTCGGCAAATCCGCTTCCAGCATGGAGGCGGAGCGCACCAGCACCGCGTCCGGGTTTTCAACGGTTTCCCCCACCTCGTAGCCCGCGCCGAAGCGCCCGGTCCCCGCGGAAGAAATCCTGTTCAGGCATTTGATTCGGTACATGACGATCCCCCTTGCCGTTCAGGCGTTTTCCTTTTCAAATTTTCCCATGAAATCGACGAGCCTCTCCACGCCTTCCACCGGCATGGCGTTGTAAATCGAGGCTCGCATGCCGCCGACGGTGCGGTGGCCCTTCAGGTTCACGAGCCCTTCTTCCGCCGCGGCGGCGACGAACTTCGCGTCGAGTTCTTTGTGCCCGGTGACGAACGGGATGTTCGTCAGGGAGCGGTCCTCCTTTGCCACCGTCCCGCGGAACAGCTTCGAGCCGTCCAGGAAACCATAGAGGATGCCGGCCTTTTTCTCGTTGATTTTCCGCATGTTCTCCAGGCCGCCGACCGTGTTTTTCAGCCAGTCGAGCACAAGGCCGCAGATGTAGATCGCGTAGCACGGCGGCGTGTTGTACATGGAGCCGCTGTCGGCGTGCGTTTTGTAGTTGAACATGGTGGGCGTCAGGTCCATCGCATGGCCGATGAGGTCCCCGCGCACAATAACGACAGTGAGGCCGGCGGGCCCCATATTCTTCTGCGCGCCCGCGTACAGCAGGCCGAATCCGGAAACGTCGAGGGGCCGGCTGAGGATGCAGGAGGAAACGTCCGCCACAAGCGGAACGCCGCCCGTCTGCGGGAGCTCGTGGTACACGGTGCCGTAGATCGTATTGTTCATGCAGATATGGAAATAATCCGCATCCTTCGTGAACGTCGCGGGATCGAGCTTCGGGATGCAGGTGAAGTTCTGCTCCTTCGAGGAAGCGACGACGCGCGCCTCGCCGTAGCGGGCGGCTTCCTTGTACGCCTTCGTGGCCCACTGGCCGGTCAGCACATAATCCGCTTTGCGGCTGCCGTTCATCAGGTTCATCGGGACCATGGCGAACTGCGAGGACGCCCCGCCCTGAAGGAACAGGACTTTGTACCCGTCCGGGATGCGCATCACCTCGCGGAACAGACTCTCCGTCGAACGGATGATTCCTTCGAAGACCTTCGAACGGTGTGACATTTCCATCACGGACTGTCCGCTGCCGCCGTAATCGAGCATCTCGTCCGCGGCGCGGCGCAGGACGGGCTCCGGCAGCATGGAAGGGCCGGCGGAAAAGTTGTAAACTCGTTTCATGGTGGACCTCCAATACACAGTTTTGAATTTTCGGCGTGTCATGAATTCATTATAATGGGACGATTTAGCAATGTCAATCGCTGAAATGTACGATTTTGGTAGACATTATGGATTCTCCCGGAAAACGGCGCTTCAACGGGACCGCGCCGGGCAAATTGACAAACGCCGGCGCTTTCCTCTATAATGGAAACGGGCGGGGCAAAGCGGAGGGGACTACCCCTCCCCCATACCTGCTCCCGGCAAACGGCGAAGCTTTCCACAAGAAAGGATCTGAGCTGCGGTGAAGAAGTTTTCTTTTCTCCTTCGCGGGGCCGTGCCGGCGGCCGGCGCCGCGGGACTCGTCTGGTTCCTGATCCCGGCCGGCTGGGGCGTTTTGAACATCGGCAACGGCCTCGGAATCATGATATGTCTCGCCCTTATCGCGGGTTCGCTTCTGTGGAATAAAATCCGCAAAGCATGCGAAAGGTCCGGAGCTTTCCGCACCGTTTTCCGCCTTGCGGCGCTGCTGCTCTGCGCCGGGGCCGCCTGGAGCGCCGCGATGACGGGCTGCATGCTCTCCGCGGCGGCGTCCGGAGGAGCGCCGGAGGGCTCCACCGTGGTCGTGCTCGGAAGCATGGTGAACGGCGCTTCGCCCAGCGCCGACCTGCAGGCGCGCATCGACGCCGCCTCCGCCTACCTGAAGGCGCATCCGGGCGCAAAATGCGTGGCGAGCGGCGGGCAGGG
>DHAI01000079.1:8454-10898 GCA_002397355.1 Ruminococcaceae bacterium UBA4958
CCGTATCTTTTCGGAGAGCGGATCCCGTTCCACGAAGGAAAACCTCGAGAACTCCCTGAAGATCATCCGGGAAAACGGCATGGACGGCCGGCTGGCCCTCGTGACGGACGATTACCACGAATTCCGCGCGTGCTCCACGGCGCGTTCCCTCGGCGCGGAGCCGTACGCCGTTCCCGCGCGCACGCCGTGGTACATCCTCTCCTCCTGCTGGGCCCGGGAAGTGCTCGCTCTGACGAAGCACCTGCTGTTCCCCGGCTGAGCATCTCCCGTTCCGCGCAAAAGCGCGCGGATTTTATCATCCGCGCCTTTCAAAATAATCATTTTCCCTGTATAATATAAGCTCAGTCTAAAATATAGAAACCGGTAAGGAGTAATCGACATGGCATTTGACAGGCTGATCGAAAAGGCGGCAAAGCTTCAGAATCCGATGGTCGCGGGCCTTGATCCGAAACTGGACATCATCCCTGAAAAAATACGCGAACGCGCATTCGAGCAGTACGGCAAAACGCTGGAAGGCGCGGCCGCGGCGATCCTCGAATGCAACAAGGAACTGATCGACGCGCTGTGCGACGTGGTCCCGGCCGTAAAGCCGCAGTGCGCCTACTATGAACTTTACGGATGGCAGGGCATGAAAGCCCTGCGCGACACCATCGCCTACGCGGACGAAAAGGGCATGTTCGTCATCGCCGACGGCATCCGCAGCTATTTCGGCAACGCGATGCAGGCTTACGCGGAAGCGTATCTCGGCGAGACGGACGTCGGCGGCGGGCGCACGCCGGTTTTCGGGGCGGACGCGCTCACCGTAAACGGTTATTTCGGTTCCGACGGCGTAAAGCCGCTTCTCAGGGCGTGCCGGGAATTCGACAAGGGCATCTTCGTCCTCGTAAAAACATCCAATCCCTCCTCCAACGAGCTGCAGAACCAGGCTTTTGAAGGCGGAGAGCTGCTCTACGAAGCGATGGGCCGCTTCTGCGAGCAGTGGGGCGAGGACCTGCCCGGCCGGTATGGCTACTCCGGCGTGGGCGCGGTGATCCAGCCGACCTGGCCGAACCAGCTGAGAGACCTGCGCCGCATGATGCCCCATACGCTCTTCCTGATCCCGGAATACGAGTCCGGCAGCGCCGACGACATCACGCCGGCTTTCAACGCGAACGGCCTCGGCGCGATGGTGAGCACCTCCCGCCCGCTCTTCTGCGCGTGGAAGAAAATGGGCGCGCCGCAGGAAGATTTTGCGAAATGCGCCCGCGAGAGCGCCATCCGGACGCGCGACGAGATCATGGCGCACATCGGAGCCATCCGCCTGTAAAAGGCCGGGAAAAGGAGAAACGGAGCATAGAATGACAAAAATCTATCTGGTCCGCCACTGCGAGGCGGAAGGAAACACGCTCGGCGTGCTGCAGGGCCGCTCGGACTGCGGCATCAGCGGCAACGCGCCGAAGCAGCTCGAGCTGGTGAGCCTGCGGCTGCGGAACGTGCCCTTCTCCGCCATCTACTCCAGCCCGCTCCAGCGGGCCTACCGCACGGCGCTCGCCATCGACCGCTACCACGGCCTCGGCATCCGGAAAGACGAAAAGCTGGTGGAGATCGACATGGGAAGCCTCGAGGGGCGCTCGTGGAAGGAACTTCAGCAAAGCGAGCCCGAGCTGGTAAAGACCTGGAACGAATCGCTGTACCGGTTCGACCCGCCGGGCGGCGAATCCGTGCGCCACGTCGCCTCGCGCATGTGGGGCGCGGTGCTCGGGATCGCGCGCGGCAATCCGGGGAAAACGGTCTGCGCCGTCTCGCACGGCTGCGCGATCCGTTCGTTCCTCTGCCTTGCGCTCGGCCGGCCGCTGGAACGGCTGGGCGAGATTCCCTGGTGCGACAACACGGCCGTCAGCGTCGTCGAAATCGAGGGGGAAAAAGCGCGCGTCCTCTCGATGAACGACGCCTCCCATCTTCCGCCGGAGCTTTCCGTGTACCGCGGCGCCCGCACAGCCGGCGGCATCCGGAACCTGGTCCCGTGAAGATTCTCGCCGTCGATCTCGGCAGGGCGCGCACCGGCCTTGCCGTCTGCGACGGAAACGAGGTGCTCGCCTTCCCCGCGGGCGTCGTCGCGGAATGGAACCGCGAAGCGCTCCTGCGGAAAATCGCCGGGCGGGCCGGCGAGCTTTCCGTGGGTGAGATCGTCGTCGGCCTGCCGCGCAACATGGACGGCACGGAGGGCCCGAGCGCCCGCGCCGCCCGCGAATTCGCGCAGGCGCTGCGCGGGCTCGTGCACGTTCCCGTCGTGATGCAGGATGAGCGCGGGACGACGATCACGGCGCACAACTACCTGAACGACACCGACACGCGCGGAAAAAAGCGGAAGGCCGTCGTGGACGCGGTGGCCGCCACGGTGATTCTGGAGAACCACCTCGCGTACCGGCGGAACCATCCTGCCGGCCCGGCGGAAAAATGACCGC
>DHAI01000079.1:11125-22375 GCA_002397355.1 Ruminococcaceae bacterium UBA4958
AGGATGCGCCGGCTTTTTCTCGGATCTCCGGAAGGAAAAGGTCCGCTACATGGAACGGGACTTGTCCATGCAGGCGCGCATCGCGTCGATCACGGCGGAGCGGAACCCGCCGCGCTCCAGCGCGGCCACCGCCTCGATCGTCGTGCCGGCGGGCGAGCAGACCATATCCTTCAGCTCCGCGGGGTGTTTGCCCGTCTCCAGCACCATCTTCGCGCTGCCGAGCACGGCCTGCGCCGCGAACGTGTAGGCCTGGGCGCGCTTCATGCCGCCGGCCACGGCCGCATCCGCCATGGCCTCGATCATCAGGAAGACGTAGGCCGGCGAGCTGCCGCTGACCGCCACCACGGCGTCCATCACCGGTTCGCCGACGACCTCCGCCCTGCCGAAGCTGCCGAACAGCCGCAGGAGCTCTTCCCGCTCTCCCGGCGTCACGAGCCCGTTGGGACAGAGCGCCGTCATGCCCTCCCGCACCAGAGCGGGCGTGTTCGGCATGGCCCGGACCAGCTTGCGGTCCCCGCCGAACGCCCCCCGCAGCTTCGCAAGCGTCCAACCCGCCAGGAGGGAGACGACCACGCAGTTTTCCGGCACGGCGTCCGCGATCTCCGCGATCACCTCCGCGCCGGACTGCGGCTTCACGGCGAGCACCAGAAATTCGCATTCCGCCGCGGCCTCGCGGTTGTCCGCCGCCGCGGCGATGCCGAACTCCGCCCGCGCGGCCTCCAGCTTCGCCGCCGTGCGGTTGGAGGCGACGATCTCTTCCGGGCGCAGAGCGCCGGAAGCGAGGAGGCCGCCGATCATCGCGCGGGCCATGCTGCCGCACCCGATAAAGCCGATCTTTTTCTTCGCCATGGTTTCTTTCCCCTTCCGCTCAGCCCGCATAATCGAGCGCCGTCTCCAGCGCGACCTTCATCATGTCGGTGAAGGACTCCTGGCGCTCGGCGGCGGAAAGCGCCTCCCCGGTGAACAGATGGTCGGAGACCGTGAGGACGCTCAGCGCCTTCTTGTGGCAGGCCGCCGCGGTCCAGTAAAGCCCGGCGGTCTCCATCTCCACGGCGAGGATGCCGAGGTCGCGCATCTTCCGGTTGATGTCCGGCTGCGGGTAATAGAAGAAATCGGAGGTGTAGACCTGCCCGACGACCACGTGCACGCCGAGCTTCTTTGCCGCCGCGACGGACTTTTCCAGCATGCCGTAATCGGCCGACGGGGTGAAATACCCCGGCAGGCCGTAGGCTGCGCCGTAGTTGGAGTTGGTGGAGGCCGCCATCGCGACAACCACGTCGCGCAGCTTCACGCCGTCGGCGATGCCGCCCGCCGAACCGATGCGGACGATGGCGTCCACGCCGAACTGCGTGTACAGCTCGCCGGCATAGATGCCCATGGAGGGGACGCCCATGCCGCTGCCCATTACGGAGATCTTCTTCCCTTTGTAAACGCCGGTGAAACCGAGCATATTGCGCACCGTGTTGAAGCAGACGGCGTTTTCCAGGAAATGGTCCGCCACATATTTCGCGCGCAGCGGGTCGCCGGGAAGCAGGACCACCTTCGCGATCTCCCCGTCGGTTACGGAAATGCTCTCGGAAATGGATGACTTTGTCATGGTAACATTCCTTCCTTTTCTTTACTGAAAGAGCTTTGCGAGGCTCTCTCCGTAGGGCGCGCGGCAGATGCCCCTCTCGGTGACGATGGCGGAGACGAGCGTGTGGTCGGTCACGTCGAAGGCGGGGTTGTAGCACTTCGTTTCCGGCAGGGCCATCGGCTCGCGGTAGAATTTTTTCTTGATCTCGTCCGGGTCGCGCAGCTCGATCTTGATCCGGTCGCCGGTCGGGCAGGCTCTGTCGACCGTGGAGGTCGGCGCGAGCACGTAGAACGGGATTCCGTAGTACCCGGCGAGGATCGCGACGCCGGAGGTGCCGATCTTGTTGGCGACGTCGCCGTTCGCGGCGATGCGGTCGCTGCCGACGAAGCAGGCGTCCACCCAGCCGTTCTTCATCACGATGCTGGCCATGTCGTCGCAGATGAGCGTCACGTCGACGCCGGCGCGCTGCAGCTCGTAGGAGGTCAGGCGCGCGCCCTGGAGCAGCGGGCGCGTCTCGTCGGCAAAAACGCGGAACTGCATCCCGCGCTCGCGGCCGAGCAGGATGGGGCCGATGGACGTCCCGTAGCGGGAGGTGGCGAGCGGCCCGGCGTTGCAGTGCGTCAGGATGCCGTCGCCGTCATGCACGAGCGTCAGGCCGTACGCAGAGATCTTCGCGCACTGGCCGGCGTCCTCCCGTTGGATCGCGACGCACTCCTTTTTCAGCAAAGCGACGATCTCCGGCACTGGGAGGCTTTTGTGGTCCGTCACGACCTTCTCCATGCGCCGCAGGCCCCAGCTCAGGTTCACGGCCGTGGGGCGCGAGGAATCGAGGTACTCCGCCGTCTCGTGCAGCTTTGCGGCGAATTCGCCGTAAGGCAGCCCGGCGTACGGCAGGGAAAGCACGTACATCGCGTAGCCCGCGAAGATGCCGATGGCCGGAGCGCCGCGCACCTTCAGCGCATAGATCGCGTCGTAGCACTGCCGCGGCGTGTTCAGCGCAAGGCGGACCAGGCGGTTCGGCAGCTGGGTCTGGTCGATGATGACGACGCTCCTCCCGTCTTCGGAAAGCCGGATATTCTCGAACGACGCTTCCTTTACAGTCTCGTCCATGGTACCCCTCCGTATCCTGATTTTTTCCACCGCTCCCATTTTAACCGTTCGCCGGGAAACAGTCAATGCGCCCCTCCTCTTTTCGGGCGGCGGGCGGGATTGATTTTTCAGCGGGAAAAGCCTAAAATGGAAAGGAAAAGACAGGCCCGGCGGCAGAAACGGAGATGTTTGCCCATGCACGAGTATTCCGTCACCGTGCGGATCGCGAAAATCGCCTGCGACGAAGCGGAGAAGGCCCATGGCCGCGTGCGGGAAATCGACCTCGTGGTGGGCGACGAAGCCGGCTTCGTCGGCGAATCCATCCAGATGTATTTCGACGTCGTCTCCAGGGGGACGCCCTGCGAGGGCGCGCGCCTGACGATCGAGCGGGTGCGGCCGAAGCTGCGCTGCTCCTCCTGCGGGGCGCTTTTCGAGAAAAAACCGTTTTCCTTCGCCTGCCCCCTCTGCGGCGGCAACGGAACGCCGACGGAGATCGGCCGGGAATTCTATGTAAAAAGCGTGAAACTGGAGGTTTCTGACTCATGCACATGATAAACCGCGACGTGATGACCAACATCAACGCCGAAAACGACCATATCGCCATGCACGTGAACGAATACCTGAAGCGGAAGGGCATTTTCACCGTGAACGTGATGGGCGCTCCCGGGGCGGGCAAGACGACCTCGCTGGAGCACCTCATCAAGCTGCTGAAAGCGCCGTGCTACGTCGTGGAGGGCGACATCGAGTCCGACATCGACACGGAGCGCCTCCGCGCCGAGGGCATCCTCGCCAGCCAGATCAACACGTTCGGCGCGTGCCATCTGGACGCGCCGCTGCTGCACAACGCCGTGCACGCCATGACGCTGGAGAAGCCGGGGTTCCTGTTCGTGGAGAACGTCGGCAACCTCGTCTGCCCCGCCGAATTCTCCATCGGCGAGGACATCAAGATGCTGCAGGTCTCCGTGGCGGACGGCAGCGACAAACCGTACAAATACCCGCTCGCCTTCGAGAAGGCGGGCGTGATCCTTCTGAGCAAAATAGACCTGACGCCCTACCTCGACTTCGACGAGGACTTCTTCCTGAAAGGCGTGCGCCACCTGAACCCGAACGTGCCCGTCTTCAAGGTCTGCGGCAAAACGGGAGAAGGCTACGCCGAAGCGGCGAAGTGGCTGGCCGAAAGGGCCGGAAAATGACCGTCCGGCTCTTTGTGACCGGGCGCGTGCAGGGCGTCGGCTTCCGGCCGTCGGTCTGCCGCATCGCCCGCGCGCTCGGCGTCCCGGGCGAGGTCCGGAACACCGGCGGCACCGCCGAGATCTTCTGCAACGCCGGGGGCGAACTGCTCCGCCGGTTCACGGAAGCGGTCCGGCGGCTGCCCCCGCCGGCCCGGGTGGAGAACATCGCCGCCGAGGAGGTTCCCGCGCGGCGGTTCTCCGGCTTTTCGATCGCGGAGAGCGGCGGCAGGCCGCGCTTTCCCGTGCTGCCCGCCGATCTCGCCGTGTGCCCGGACTGCCTGCGCGAGATGCGCGACCCGGAAAACCCGCGCTACCGCTACCCGTTCCTCTCCTGCGCGCAGTGCGGCCCGCGCTACACCATCATCCGGAAACTCCCCTACGACCGCGAGCGCACCACGATGGACGCTTTTCCGATGTGCCCGCTGTGCGCGCGCGAGTACGCCGACCCGGACGACCGCCGCTGCGACGGCCAGACGATCTCCTGCCCGGACTGCGGGCCGCAGCTCCTCGGCGACACGCGCGGCGGCGCGCATACGGAGCGGGAAGCGGCGGTCTCCGCCGCGCGGAAGCTGCTGGAAGAGGGGAAGATCATCGCCGTCAAAGCCGTCGGCGGCTACAACCTGGTCTGCCGGGCGGACCGCGAGGAAACGGTGCGTGCGCTCCGCGCGCTGAAGCGCCGGCCCACAAAGCCTTTCGCCGTCCTGTTCGCAGACCTGGACGAGCTCGCCGCCGTCTGCGAAGCGGACGAAGCGGAGCGCCGGCTCCTCCTCTCGCCGGAACGTCCCATCGTGCCGCTCCGGCGCAAGCCCGGCTGGCGGAAGGCCGTCTGCGATTGCGTGGCGGACCCGGCGGGCACGCTCGGCGCTTTCCTTCCCCCTGTGGGCCTGTACGCGCTCCTCGCGGAAAACCTGCCGGTCGTCGCGACGAGCTGCAACCGCTCCGGCGCGCCGATCCTGTTCCGCGACGCCGACGCGCGGGCATATTGCGGGGAACACCCGGAAATCGCCGGGCTGTTCTGGAACGAGCGGGAGATCCTCCGCCCGGCGGACGACTCCGTCGCACGTGTCATCCGGGGCGCGCCGCAGATCCTGCGCCGCACGCGCGGCTATCTGCCGGAGCCGGCCGTGCGGAACGCCCCGGAGGGGGACGTGCTCGCGCTCGGCGCGCACCTGGAACCAGCCGTCTGCCTCGCTTCCGGCGGACGGCTGTACCCCGCCGCCGTGCCCGGCGACCTGGACGAACCGGGCACGCGGGAGCTGCTGCGTCGCACGGTGGACGACCTCTCCGCCCTGCTCGGCATCCGGCCGAAAATCGTTGTGCGGGACAGGCACCCGCTCTACTATACCTCCGAGCTGGCGGGCGCTTACGGCCTGCCGGTGCTCTCCGTGCAGCACCACCATGCGCACGCGCTCTCCGTGATCGCGGAGCACGGCCTGCGCGGCCCCGTGCTCGGCGTGTGCTTCGACGGCACGGGCTACGGGGACGGCGGGGCCGTGTGGGGCGGCGAGTTTTTGCTCTGCGAGGGTTCCGCGTTCCGCCGCGCGGGCCATCTCGCGGAGATCCCGATGATCGGCGGCGACGTCTCCATGAAACAGGGCTGGAAATCCGCGCTCTGCCACCTCGCCCACGCGGGGTGCGAAAGCGCCGACCCGCGCTTCCCCGCCGTGCGCGCCGCGCTGCGGGGCGGTGTGAACGTCATCCGCAGTTCCAGCATGGGCCGCCTGTTCGACGCCGTTTCCGCCGCGCTCGGCCTGTGCGCGGAAAACACGCACCAGGGGCGCTGCGCCGTGGCGTGCGAAAACGCGGCGCGCCGCGCGATGGGGCGCGGCGCGGAACCCGTGCCGATGGCCTTTGCCGAATCGGGCGGCGTGTTCGACCCGGCGCCGCTTTTCCCCGCGCTGCTCGCGGCGGGGGACAGGGAAGCCGCGGCGCTCGGCTTCCACTTCGCGGTGATCGGCATGGTCGTGCGAGCGGCCGTTCTCGCCGGCGTGCGGCAGGTGGCGCTTTCCGGCGGCGTGTTCGCCAACCGCATCCTGCTGGAAGGGTGTGAAAGCGAGCTTGCGAAGCGAGGCTTCGCGGTCTATTACAACCGCCTCGTGCCGCCCGGCGACGGCGGCGTTTCCCTCGGGCAGGCCTATTACGGTCTTTTGAAAGGATGAACCTTTGTATGTGTGTTGCATATCCGGGCAAAATCGTCTCGACGGACGGAAAGCGCGCGAAGGTGGATTTTTCCGGCTCGCTCGCCGACGTGAACGTCTCGATGGTGGACGGGAAGGTCGGGGACTACGTGCTCGTCCACGCGGGCCTCGCCCTGCAGAAAATGGAAAAGGGGGAAGCGGAGTCGCTGCGCGTCCTGTTCGGCGAGCTGCGCGGATCGATCCATGGACGCGGTTGAGCGCCGGGAGCTGGCGGCCTTCCTGCACTCCTACCGGGGCCGTCCGCTGCGGCTGATGGAGGTCTGCGGCACCCACACCTCGGCGCTCCGGCGCACGGGGGTGCGGCAGCTCCTCCCGGAAAACGTCGCCATGCTCTCCGGGCCGGGCTGCCCCGTCTGCGTGACGCCGACGGCCTATATCGACCGGCTGGTCCGGTACGCGCTGACGCCCGGCTGCCGCGTGCTCTCGTTCGGCGACATGCTCGCCGTGCCGGGGAGCGAAATGTCCCTGGCGGGCGCGCGGGCGCGCGGCGGAAGCGTCGGCTTCTTCTATGCGCCGGAGCAGGCGTTGGAAATCGCCGGGCGGGAACCGGGCACGCGGTTCATCCTCGCCGCGGTCGGCTTCGAGACGACCGCGCCCGTATGGGCGGCCGTCGCGGAGGAGGTTCTCTCCTCCGGCCTGCGGAACGTGAAACTGCTCACCGCGCTGAAAACGATGCCGGCAGCGATGGATTCGCTCTGCGCCTCGGGACGGATCGACGGTTTCCTGTGCCCCGGCCACGTCGCCGTTGTCACGGGGAGCGAGGCGTTCCGCCCGCTCGCGGAAAAATGGCGCAGGCCGATGGTGGTGGGTGGCTTTACGGGCGGCCTGCTGCTGGCGGCGCTCTGCCGCCTCGTGCGCGAGGCTTCCGCGGGGAACGGCGGCCTCTGGAACGAATATCCGCAGTTTGTCCGGCCGGAAGGGAACCCCCGGGCGAAGGAAGCGGTCGCGCGCGCGTTCGAGCCGGGGCCTGCGTGCTGGCGCGGCCTCGGGACGCTCGCGGATTCCGGGTTGTATCTGCGCGGGGCTTACGCGGCGCTCGACGCGGGGAGCCGCGGGCTGGACGACGACCGCGCGCCGGAAGGCTGCCGGTGCGGGAACGTCCTTCGGGGAGAGCTGGAACCGCGGCGCTGCCCGCTCTTCGGCGGCGCGTGCGCGCCGGAGCACCCGGTGGGCGCGTGCATGGTCTCCCAGGAGGGCGCGTGCCGCATCGCATATCTGGAAAGCGGGGATTGCCGATGAAAATCGAACTTCGTCACGGCGCGGGCGGCGCGGACACCTCCGAGCTGATTGACCGCGTCTTTGCAAAACATTTTTCCAACGACGTGCTGAACCGCATGGAGGACGCCGCCGTGCTGCCCCGCCCGGAGGGCAGGCTCGCGCTGACGACGGACAGCTTCGTGGTGCGCCCGCTCGAGTTCGCGGGCGGCGACATCGGCCGGCTCTCGGTCTGCGGCACGGTGAACGATCTGTGCTGCATGGGCGCGCGGCCGCGGTACCTGACGGCAGGGTTCATCCTGGAGGAGGGCCTGGAAAGCGAAACGCTCGGCCGCGTCGTCACCTCCATGGCGAAAACGGCGGAAGAAGCGGGCGTAACCATCGTCGCGGGCGACACGAAAGTGATCGAGGGCGCGGGCGGCCTGCTGATCAACACGGCGGGCGTCGGCACGATCCCGGAAGGGCGCGACGTTTCCGCGGCGAACCTGCGGCCCGGCGACCGGCTGATCCTCTCCGGCACGCTCGGCGAGCACCACGCGGTGATCCTTTCGGCCCGCATGGGACTGGAGACGTCGCTGCGCAGCGACTGCGCGCCGCTTACCAAGATGGCGGAGGCGCTTTTCGCCGCCGGCGTGCACGTCCACGCGATGCGCGACGTGACGCGCGGCGGGCTCGCGACGGTCGCGTGCGAGCTGGCGAAAGCCTCCGGCTGCTCCATCCTGCTGCGGGAAGCGGCGCTGCCCGTTTCGGAAGGCGTGCGCGCGCTCTGCGGCATCCTCGGCCTCGATCCGCTCACGATGGGAAACGAGGGCAAGCTGTTCCTCGCCGTGCCCGGGGCGGAGGCGGAGCGGGCGCTCGCCGCCGTGCGGAGCGCGCCGTACGGTGAAAACGCCGCGCTGGTCGGCAGCGTGGCCGAAGGCTCGGGCGTCGTGCTGGAAACGGCGGTCGGCGGCAGGCGGGTGCTTTCCCCCCTGCGCGGAGAGGGCCTCCCGCGCATCTGCTGACTCGGCGGAAAGGCCGCACGCACAAGCTCAATCAGAAACGGGGTGGATCCATGGCGGACAAAGTCCTGACAGTCGCGTTGAACCCTTCCATCGACAAGACGGTCGTGGTCGAACGGCTGCAGCCCTACGGCCTCAACCGCGTGCTGCAGTCCGAATCGGACCCGGGCGGCAAAGGGATCAACGCGGCGCGCGTCCTGCACAGCTTTGGCGCGGAGGTCGCCTTGACCGGCTTCCTTGCCGGGAGCACCGGGAAAATGCTGGCGGAATCTTTGCAGGCGGAGGGGCTTTCCTGTGATTTCCTCGAAATCCCCGGTCAGACGCGCATCAATCTGAAGGTTTTCGACCGGAGCGCGAAAAAGACGACGGAAATCAACGAGCGCGGCTGTGCCGTCGCCGCCGGGGATCTCGCCATGCTCGAAGCCAGGTTCAAGGCCCTCTGCCGGGACGCGCGGCTCGTGGTGCTGAGCGGCAGCCTCCCGCCTGGCGTTCCGGACGACATCTACGCCCGTTTGATCAAAACGGCGAAAGCCGCGGGCGCTGCGGCGATTCTCGACGCGGACGGAGAAGCGCTGCGCAAAGGCGTCCGGGGAATCCCCTACGCCGTCAAGCCGAATATCCACGAGCTTTCCGCGCTGGCCGGCCGTCCGCTCAAAACCGCGCGGGACGCGCTGAACGCGGGGCGGGAACTGACGGCCCGGGGCGTCCGCATCGTCATCGTTTCCATGGGGGCGGACGGTGCCGTGGCGCTGGACGGCCGGGAAGCGTTTCAGGCGGACCCTTGGAAGATCTCCGTCCAAAGCGCCACGGGCGCCGGGGATTCGATGGTCGGGGCGCTCGCCGACGCCTTGCTGCGGGGCGCGGTCCTCGCCGACATTGCGCGCGTGACGACCGCAGCCGGCACCGTTACGGCTTCCAAGCCGGGAACGCGGCTTTGCACGAAAGCGGAGGTCATGGAATCGCTGCGTCTGGTCGACGTTCATCCGATGGACTCATAGGCCTGGGGTTAAAAAATACGGGCTTCTCGAAATCTTTATGTCCCACGCGTCTGTTTCTGCGCAGAAGATCGCCATGCCCGAACTCCCACCGCCGCCGATTTCTCTTTGCGGCCGGCACTCAATGACAATTATATTTCTTTATCACAAAATATAGCTTTTCTCGATACGGTAACCCCCGGAGGGAACAGTGCTTTTTCTTTCACTGCTCTCTCCGGGGGTTCCTTATTGAAAATGGAAAATAAAATAAAAAATTATTGGAAAATAGTAGAACAATTTAGTTCGGCGTGAGAGCCGCCTCCATAGCGGCATTAGGGAAGCAGAGAAGAATATAATAAATAAAATCAAAAGAACAAATCGAAAAACCATGTGCAAAATGACTTGCGCTTATTATATAACGTTTGAACGAAAAAGTCTGCTTTGTCGTGCAGAGCAAGGCGCAGCGCCGGCGGAGCGAGGCCGTGCGGATGACGATTCCCTCCGCGTTCTGCGGCCGCGACAAAGCGGCCGTTGGAATATGGCAACCCTACAATCAATCACAGGAGGAGAGTTAAAGATGCGAAAAAGGATTCTGGCAACCATCTTGACGGCGGCGCTTCTGTTTGCAGCGTTCTCCGGATGCGCAAAGGGAAACAGTCCCGGAACGTCGGCCGCCCCCACCGGTTCCGCAGGCAGCGGAACGGGAACGGCGTCCACATTTTCCGGCTACCCGATGAAAAAGGAAGACGTCAAGCTGAAGTGGTACGTCGGCTCGGGATACGGGCTGAACAGCGCCTATGCGACGGCGGACGAGTCCCCGTTCCATTCGGGGCTTGAGAAACAGGTCGGCGTGGATATCGAATGGTCCTTCCCCACGGCCGGGACCGACGAAAAACAAGCGTTCAATGTGATGCTCTCAAGCGGCGACCTGCCGGACATTTTTTTCTACTATATCATGAGCGACGCGCAGCGCTATATGGATGAAAAAGTCATCCGCGACCTGAGCGGCTCCCTGGAAAAGAACTCACCCAACTACTGGGCCTGGATCCATACCAAGCCGGAGTACGACCGGGCGGTAAAAACCGACGCCGGCCAGTATTACGGGTACTGCTTCTTCCGCGAGGACGGCGGCTGGAACGACTCGTATCAGGGGCCCCTCATCCGCGAGGACTGGCTGAAGGCGCTGTCCCTGAAGGAGCCTAAAACGGTTTCGGACTGGGACGCCGTGCTGAAGGCTTTCAAGGAAAAATACAACGCCACATTCAGTTCGCCCGCAGGAAGGTTCAAGCCCAGCGTCTTTATCGCGGGAGCGTTCGGCGCTTACGGCAACATCAATTCCTCATACTACGTGGATAAAAACAACAAGATCCAGCTCGCGCAGGCGCAGCCCGAGTGGAAAGCCTACATGCAGCAGATGAGCAAGTGGTGGAAGGAAGGCCTGATCGACCAGGACATTCTCACCGCGGAGGACTCCAATGTGCAGACAAAGGCGCTGAACGGCAAGACGGGCTTCGCCTACACCTCCATGGGCCAGGTTTCCAACTGGGAAAAGGACGCGAAAGACGCGAAAAACGGCGCCGAGTGGGCCGGGATCGAGTACCCGACGGGCGACGACGGAACCCTGTCGGCGGTGTTCGGCGGGTACGGGATCGGAAACGGCATGACCGTCATCACCACGGCCTGCACGGACGACAAGCTGGAGACCGCCATGCGCGTGCTCGACTACGCTTATTCCAAAGAGGGCCAGCTCTACTGGAACTTCGGCAAGGAAGGCAACTCCTGGGAATACAACGACAAGAAAGAAGTGGAATATCTTCCGCTGGTAACGGAAGACAAAGACGGCCTGAACAACGCGATCGACAAGTACGGCGGCGCCACGTGGCAGGGCCCATGCATCCAGCTCACCCGGCTGCTGCACCTGAAAAATACGGAGACGGCCATCAAGGCCAACGACACGTGGTTCTA
>DHAI01000079.1:22555-28457 GCA_002397355.1 Ruminococcaceae bacterium UBA4958
ACCGAGGAAAGCGACAAGATGGACGAATACAACAGCGCCATCGACACGTACGTCAGCGAGCAGGCCACCAAATTTCTGACCGGAGAGGAATCGCTCGACAGCTTCGACAATTTCGTCTCACAGCTGAACAGCATGGGATTGCCCGAGGTCCTGAAAATCCGGCAGGCCGCGTACGACAGATACCTCGCCCGTTAGTCTTTCTTGCGGATGGAAACATGGCGTGTCTTCTCCGCCAT
The DNA here is from genome assembly GCA_002397355.1 of Ruminococcaceae bacterium UBA4958. Lineage (GTDB taxonomy): Bacteria > Bacillota > Clostridia > Oscillospirales > Acutalibacteraceae > Thermocaproicibacter. The sequence continues at coordinate 22,792 of DHAI01000079.1, forward strand.
GTTTCTTTTATGAATAGGGGGAACACGATGCGTAAACAACCACTCGCCGGCGCGGCGGCGATCAGCGCGCGCAAGCCGCTTGGCATGCGGCTTTCCGAGGATTTCAAACAGAATAAGTACAAGTACCTGATGATCCTTCCGGTTCTGATCTATCTGATCGTTTTCGCCTACAAGCCCATGTACGGCCTCGTGATCGCATTCAAAAACTACCGGCCCGCCTTGGGCATCGAGGGGAGCCCGTGGGTCGGGTTCCGGCAGTTCCGCCTGTTTTTCAATGACGTTTATTTTTGGCGTCTGCTGAAAAACACCTTTTCCATCAGCCTGCTGAGCATCCTCTTCGGGTTTCCCGCCCCGATTATCCTTGCCCTTTTGCTCAACGAGATCAAAAATACGGCCTTCAAACGGACAGTCCAGACGATCACCTACATGCCGTATTTCATTTCGCTGGTGGTCGTCTGCGGGCTGATCAAGACATACGCGCAAAGCAACGGGCTGATGTCCCAAATCGCCGTCCAATTCGGCGGGCAGCCGCAGAACTTTCTGATGAACCCGGACTGCTTTTACCCGATTTACATCATCTCGGACATCTGGCAGGGGATCGGATGGAACTCCATCATCTATCTGGCGGCGCTGACCAGCATCGACCAGGAGCAGTACGAGGCGGCGAGGATCGACGGCGCCGGGCGCTTCCAGCAGATGTGGCATATCACGCTGCCGGGCATCCTTCCTACAATCATCATCCTGTTTATTCTGCGCATGGGCGGCATCCTGAACGTGGGCTTTGAAAAGATCCTGCTCCTGTATTCGGAGCCGACCTATACCGTAGCCGACGTCATTTCCACTTACGTCTACCGGAAAGGCATCCTGAACGGCGCCTACAGCTTCGGCGCGGCGGTGGGATTGTTCAACTCCGTGGTCAACGTCTTCTTTCTCGCCGTATTTAACCGGATCGGCAGGAAATTCGCCGGCATGAGTCTTTACTGAGGGGAAAGGTGGATATGGAAAAGAGACTCGATCGAAAGCGCCGCGGCACTTCGGCTGGGGATGTCGCGTTCAACCTCTGCAACGGCGTCATCATGTTCTTTCTGATGTTTGTGACGGTATACCCGCTGTACTATGTGCTCTGCGCGTCGTTCAGCAACAACGTGGAGCTGCTCGCACACCCGGGCGCGCTCTGGTATCCCCGGGGCTTCAATTGGGGGGCGTATCGCCTTGCTTTCACCCACCCCCTGCTTCTGAGCGGTTACCGGAACATCCTGATCGTCCTGGCGGTTTCTCTCCCGCTCAACATCGTGCTCACACTGTTCTGCGGGTATTTTCTTTCATCCAAAAACGTGTTTTTTAAAAAACCCATTCTCGCAATCATTATGTTCACCATGTTCTTCAGCGGCGGCATGATTCCGGGTTACCTGAACATCCGCGACCTCGGCCTGTACGACAGCCTTTGGTCGCTGATCCTGCCGGGCGCGATGAGCGTTTACAACGCGATCATCTGCAAAACGGCGATCGACGCGGTTCCGGACAGCCTGATCGAATCGGCCTACATCGACGGCGCGAACGACATCGTCATCATATTCCGCATCGTGTTCCCGCTGATCATGCCCACGGTCGCGGTGCTGCTCCTGTACTACGGAGTCGGCCACTGGAACAGCTGGTTCCCTGCTTCTCTGTACATCGAGAGCAATTACAATCTTCCCATTCAGAATGTGATGCGCGCGATCCTGATCGCAAATTCCAACATTCTGAATTCGGCCGCAACGGAAAACGATAAGGTAAACGATTTTGCCGAAACCATCAAATACTCCGCAATCGTCATCACTACGGTCCCCGTGCTCTGCATCTACCCGTTCCTGCAAAAGTATTTTGTGAAAGGCGTTATGATCGGCGCAGTGAAGGGATAAGCACCGGGCAAGCCGCAAAAATAAAATTCGGAGCGGCCGTCCCGAAAGGGATCGGCCGCCCCGGCTTTTATTTTTGCGCGATACGGGAATCGCATCCGTCCGCCGGCGCCGGCGGGGATCAGTTTACGATCGTCCCGCTGTTGACATGGAAAATCTGACCGGATATATTGGAGGAATCGTCGCACCCCAGAAAGACGTAGGCGGGCGCCAGCTCGCAGGGCTGGGCCGCCCGCTGCATCGGGCTGGTGGAACCGAAGGTCTGCACTTGTTCCGGCGGGAAGCTGGAGACGATCAGCGGCGTCCAGACCGGGCCGGGCGCGACCGCGTTGACACGGATTCCCTTACCCATCAGGGAAAGGGCCATCGACCGCGTGAAAGAGACGATCGCCCCTTTGGTAGAGGAGTAATCGATCAGCGTCGGGTTCCCCTCAAAAGCGGTGATGGAGGCTGTGTTGATCATTGCGCAGCCGTTCGACATGTGGGGCAGCGCCGCCTTCGTCATATAGAAATAGGAGAAAAAGTTGCTTTCAAACGTGTTTTGAAGCTGCTCCTTCGTGATATCCGATATACCGTTTTGCGGATACTGCACGCCGGCGTTATTGACGAGGACATCGATCCCGCCGAGCTGCGTCACGGCCTGCTCCACCGAGTCGGCGGCGTTCTGCTCCGTACGAAGGTCGGACTGGATCGTGGCGCACTTTCTGCCGAGGCGTTCGACGGCCCGGGCAGTTTCCTGCGCATCGCTGTTCTCGCAGAGATAGACGATGGCGACGTCGGCGCCCTCTTTGGCATAGGCCAGCGCGACCGCGCGGCCGATTCCGCTGTCGCCGCCCGTTATAATCGCTTTTTTCCCGGCCAGTTTGCCCGACGCCGTGTACGCCGGATTGTCATACTGGGGAAGCGGATTCATTTCCGCTTCCCGGCCGGGCTGGCGGTTCTGGTGCTGGGGCGGAAATGTGTTATGGGGTTGTGGCTGCTGCATGGATCGTGCTCCTTTCAAAGGTTTTCAGGCGCCTTGTGACATAAAGTCAACGGCGGCATACGCGTTTTCCTAGTTGAGAGAGGCCGCGCATATGTAACAAAGCCGCGCCGGTTCCCGCCTGTAGTATATCCGGATCAAGGAAGAATATCATGCCGCGCGGTCCAAACGGGGTATGGCGATCCGGGATTTCTATCGGGAATTCGATTCGTCCGGCATTTTTGCCCCGCGTCCGGTCAGCGCGGCCTTTTCGGCGTGGCTCATCTTTTTCAGCGCGGCTTCCCGCCTGAGGGCTTCGGTCTTTGTGTCGAAGCGTTCTTGATAAACAAGAGCGACCGGCAGGCGGGAGCGGGTATATTTCGCGCCTTTCCCGCGGTTATGCGCGGCCGTGCGTCGGCATGGATCCGTCGTATAGCCGCTGTAGATCGTACCGTCCGAACAGCGCAGCATATATGCGTAGTACTGGGGGATTCTTGCGTTTCTCACAGCGTTCTCTCCTCCCGCATCCGGCATATGACCCGCCCGGCATGAGTTCGCCCGGATACCCGTGCGTCCGTATGTCAGAATAAATGTCCCGGCGCCTGCAATACAGGAACCGGGCGGGCGCCCGGCTTCTCAGGCCGCCATGGCCGCGGAAACGCCGGCCGTGACCAGCGCCACCACGAAAAGCGGAACCATGCCGTCGAAATATCCCGCGCGGTCCCCAAGATTGTAGTACAACACATAGCACACAAGGCTGATCAACGCGGCGGCGCAGACCACGACTGCGAAAACGACCGCAAGCCCATGGGCGAACCGGCCCATTCCATACAACGCGTCGATTTCCGATAACGCCAAAACGGCCCAACCGACGATAAGAAACAGTTCCGTCGTCACCTGTCTGTGAAAAAGCAGCGCCGTGATTCCCAGCAAGACGGCGTACGCAACGATGCCGCCCCATAGAAGCGACCCGCTCGGGAACAGCGTTGCGCGGATCGAGGCGGCTTGAATCCCTTTGACCGCCAGAACGATCGAGATCAGCCCCGCAGCGAAAGCCGGAATCAGGAGCCATCCCGTTTTCATGCCCTTGACCGCCCCGGCGGGCTTAAATGCCAGTATCCACCACGCCAGATAAAACGCGCAGCAGACGATAAGCAGGACATTGCTCTGAAAAATGTGCTTTTCGGAAAAGTTGAAATCCTGGATTGACAAACCATGTCACCCCTTCGTTTTTCAGGAGCCGCGGCGTCAGCTCGGGAAACGCCGCCGTCCCTGCCGGCATAGCCGGAAAACCGCCAAACGCAATGCGCTGCCCAAATGACGGACGCCATGGATGAGCCCATCGGCGCATCGGCCGGATCTATCGGACAAGGCGTTGGATAAACTCCTCCGCGGAGACAATACCGTCATGATCGGGATGGCCTTTTGAAATCCCCCCACGAATCGAAGCGGGCCGAACGTATCATACCCTTCACAGGTGAAGCTGCCGACGACGCAGGCCCCCGCATGTTTTAACCGGTCGATCAGGGCGGAATCGTACTTGGCATCGCCGCCGGTGCCGCTCGTCGAGAAAGCAAAGACATGCTTCCCCTGCAGGCGCAATCGGCTCACCGTTTCCAGCAGCCGGTCGTAATACCTGCCGTAAGCGATTCCCGAATAAAGGCGTCGAAACTGTACTGTCAGTCAACATCATCCAGCCGCTCCGCGGAGAGTTTTAAAATCCGATACCGGGACTTCTATCCCTCCCTCGCGGGCAAAGCCGGGGCGCAAGAAGTCTATCCTGCCTGTTTTTTCCTTTCGTCTAAAAACGAATAAAATTTATCGTGCAGGACATCCATTTCGTTTCTTGCTTTTATCGCATGCTGAAGCATGAATCTATTGCCGAATCTGCTGCGAAAAACGGCCGGCAAAACCCTGCTTAAAACGCAGACGGGGCATAAGCGGAATAAGTTCAGCTTTGGTGGAGAAATCCGTATTCCATACTGGTGAAGCCGCGTAAAATTCTCATGCAATTGTCTTGCGGTGGTTCTCATCGCGGCGTTATCTTTGTATGCTTCCTGCGGGTTTTCCGCCATGTAATATGCGTCGGCCAAGGGCACGACCATCCCAAGATGGCAAATCTGCCACAGCCGCATGTCTTTCACGACCTGATGAGGAATATGGGCTTTGGAAAAAATCCGTTTGAGAGTTTCGACTCGTTCCGAATTTCTCCCGTCAATTTCCCCGAATGTAGTCGGCTGTATGAAATAAGGCGTCAACCCGGCATCCAGGATTCCATTTAAAAAACCGCCGCCCGCACCGGGAAAGGCGGGAAGCAGCCTGCCCTTTCCGCATAACCGGTCCAGCTCCGCATAGGGAGCAATGGTATTCGCCATTGTAACAATCGTCGGGCTGATGTTTCCGTTCAGCTGTGCCAGGGCACAGCGCAATTGTTCTTCCCTGACGGTCAGGAAAATATAATCATAGCGATCGCCCGGCTGAAGCGTTTCCAAAATCGTCACGTCCGCGCGCCGGGTTTCCCCGCGGCGAAAATACCGCAGTCCGTTTTGTTTTAAATCTTCCAGCCTTTTTCCTCTCGCCAAAACAGAAATGGAATATCCGGATTCAGCCAGATACGCCGCATAAAGGCTGCCGATAACACCGGCACCGTAAATCAGGATCCTCATAAGCAGTCCTTTCAAATCAGCGCTCTATCAAAAATCAGAATGGCTATGCCACGCAAAAGCGAAACGACGGACGTTAAAGCAGCCATCGGAAAAGGCGTCAATGGACCAGCTCTTTTCCTCCCCTTTTTTGCTTGTCGAAGA
>DHAI01000093.1:0-379 GCA_002397355.1 Ruminococcaceae bacterium UBA4958
ACTAATTTTTGGTATAATTAATTTAAAATAATTACAGGGATTATTCTACACTCGAGATCAAATTCAAGGGGAAGAGCATCTACGACGTATTGGAAATGACGGTGGAGGAGGGCCTCTCGTTTTTCTCCAGCATCCCGAAGATCGCGCGCAAGCTCCAGACGCTGGAGGACGTCGGCCTGGGCTACATTAAAATCGGCCAGCCCGCAACGACGCTTTCCGGCGGCGAGGCCCAGCGCGTGAAACTTGCGGCGGAACTCGGCAGGCGGTCCACCGGCCGGACGATCTATATCCTGGACGAGCCGACGACCGGTCTGCACATCGCGGACGTCCACATGCTGATCAAGGTGCTCCAGAAGCTGGTGGACGGCGGGAACACGGT
>DHAI01000093.1:521-2865 GCA_002397355.1 Ruminococcaceae bacterium UBA4958
CCGGAGGGCGGGGACGCAGGCGGGCGCATTGTCGCGTGCGGCACGCCGGAGCAGGTCGCGGCGGTCCCGGAATCCTATACGGGCCAGTACCTCAAAAAGATGCTGAAATAGAGATCCGATTGGAAGCGGGCAATTATGGATTGCAGAAAAATTATGCTCGATCAGCTTGCAACCGATTTTAACGTCATTCCGGAGAGGCTGTCAGCCGGGAAAAATCTGTTTTCCGTGAAAGAATATGATTCCCGGAAACGCGCCTATGAAAACGGGGAGGCGATGCTGCAGGTCCTCTGCATCAACGGAATCGCCGTTTTCAACGCCATGAATGAAGATGTGCTGGAAGCGCTGCGGAAAACGTATTCCGATTACGACGCCGCCTGGTTCTTCGACATCGGCAACTTCCGCCGTTTGGATGCGCTTTTGCGGCCGTTTGGGCAGATGATTGCCAGTTGCCATCAATATTTTATTCCCGGGGAACGAACTTTTTCCGTTCCGCAGCCGGATTGCGATACTGTGTGGTACCGGGATAACGAACTGTCGCAGTTCCGCGGAGACGGCCGCTTTGGCGAAGCGTTGGGTTTCAATGCGCAGTGGCCGGACCGGCTGGCGGTCGCCGCCCGTTTGAAAGGGGAACTCCTTGGAATGGCGGCGGCCAGCTCGGATTCCGAAACCATGTGGCAGATCGGCGTCGATGTCGTCCCCAACTGCCGCAGCCGCGGGATCGGAACGGCTTTGACTTTCCTTTTGAAAAACAGGCTTCTAAAAGACGGAATCCTTCCGTTTTACGGAACGGCGGCGTCCCATATCATTTCGCAGAATGTGGCCGTTGCGGCAGGATTTGTTCCCGCGTGGACGGAACTCTACACGAAGTCGGTCTGACGTACGGTATTGTTCCAATGACTTTTCCTGTTATAAAATTAACGGATACCTTGCAGAAACGGATGCGTGCCTTTTGGCACGCATCCGTTTCTGCGCGGAGTTTCTGCGCTTCATAAAGAGATGGATCTTTCAAACTTTGAATTGTATGATCCGATCGGCAATATCGTTAAAACGGGTGTCGTGCGTCACTAAAAAGACAATATGTTCCTGCTTATAAGACGAGATTATTTCTTTTAATATATTTACACTGTTGCCGTCCAAAGCAGAGGAAGGTCCGTCCAACACCAATATGGTTGGACCACACCCAAAGCGCAGCCGGTCAAAGACAGCGCGATTAAAACGGCAACTTTTACTCTGTGGCAGAACACATATTTTGAAAGATACTGTATCATACTCATTTCCGCCTTGGCACTAAACATTGACAATTAGATAATCATAAATTCCGTGGCAGAACGCGGCCGCAAGAATATTGTCGGTCTTACGGTATACGAATAAATACCAGAGATGAAAAACAACGATCAGCAAGCAGCTTACCATTTTACCGATTGACATGGGGTAGTACTTTCTGTGAAGCAAATGCACACTCATGAACATCAGCCCGACCGTAAGGATTGCGACCCATCGGTTGTGAATCAGGCCGGTGATCCTTGACTGGAGAAAGGCACGGAATTCTAACTCTTCCGGCAGGCCGATCAAGAGGACATTAAGGAGCGGCAGAACAATAGATGGTTTGAGTTTCATCAGGTCGCTGAAAATTTCATGGTTGCCCTCAAGGAACAGGACGCTGATCATCACCAGAGCTGTGAGGATGCCGGCCGCGATTCCCAGCAGGCACGCGCACAGATTATGGTGCCTGCGAAAGCCTACCGAAGCGGGTTTTTGCTTTCTTGCCACTAAGATTATGATAATAACGAGAGGAGGAATTGTCCAGCCCCAAAAAGTTTGAGCGATGAAAGCGGCCCAGTCACACATATTAACAAAATGGGAAACGAAACCTATCGATTCAAACAGCGATATGATTTGCTCTTCGATATAGGGAATGGATTGATCCATCGATGTAAAGCCGAGAAAGTACGATAAACACAGAGAAACTGCAAAAACACAAACGGCGAGAATGCCGTCGATTTTATTATATTTATGATAATTTTCTTTTTCTCTCATCTGGGCACTTCCAGAATTCAAGCGGAATCTCCCCTTATGTTTGATTCAAACAGCCCGGAAAGGGTTTTCCCTTTCCGGGCTGCTTTTACCGGCTACTTCTGATTGATGTACGACCAAGGCATAGCGCGGACGGAACCGAGACAACCGTTCCTTGCAGCGCCCGTTCGGGAGTTGTAAGCCAGCATCTGGTCCGGGTTATCTTCCAGATCAAGGAAAAAGTTGTACCTCGATTGTTTCATAAAAAATCTTCTCTCCGCGTGAATCGCAATTCCCTTTAATTTGTATCTATTATAAATACATAATTTTC
>DHAI01000093.1:3085-11299 GCA_002397355.1 Ruminococcaceae bacterium UBA4958
CGGAATCGCCGGGGACTTTTCCCGGAACGCTTTCCGCCGCGAATCGGTTCTAACGGCGAAGCTTTGTCCATATTTATAGAGCAAAGGAGGGACAAGGCAAATGAATCAGTCAAAAACGGAACGGTTCGATTCCGCCGCGGAGGGCGTGTGCCTGCGCCTTCGCAAAAGGCTTTTCGCGCTTCCGCCCGTTTTGAAAGCGCATGCCCAGGAGATCCGCCTGCGCGTCGGCCGCCCGGTGTCCGTATGCTGCCCGGAGGGAACCTATTTTCTATGCGACAGCGGCAAGGCGGCCCCGTTCCTTTCGGCGGGCATGACGGAAGCCTCGCAGGAAGATGTGCAGGAGACTTTTCAGATCCTGTGCGAGAACTCCGTTTACAGCCATGAGAACGAGATCCGGAACGGCTATATTACGATGCGGGGCGGGCACCGGGCGGGCCTGTGCGGCACCGCGGTCCTGGGGGACGGCGCCGTGACCGGCATGAGGGATGTTTCCTCCATATGCCTGCGGGTGGCGCGGGAGCTTCCCGGCTGCGCCGACGAGCTGCTGGACCGCATGGGCAAATCGCTGGAAAAGGGCCTGCTGCTGGCGGGTCCCCCCGCGAGCGGCAAGACCACCATCCTCCGTGACGTGGCCCGCCAGCTTTCCGGCGGGATGCGGGGGTGTTTTTGCAAGGTATGCGTCGTCGACGAGCGCAGCGAGATCGCCGCCGCTTTCCGGGGCGTCCCCCAGAACGACGTGGGAGTCTGCTGCGACGTGCTGGACGGCTGCCCGAAATCGGTCGGCATCCTGATGGCGGTGCGGTCGCTTTCCCCGCGCTTCATCGTCTGCGACGAGCTGGGCGGCGAGGCGGAGACGCGGGCGGTGGAGCAGAGCCTGAACGCCGGCGTGGGCGTGATCGCCAGCATCCACGCCGGGAGCGCGGAGGAGCTGGTCCGCCGCAGGCAGGCTTCCGCATTGCTGGAGACGGGAGCTTTCGGCAGCGTGGCGCTGCTGAGCGGCGCGGCGCGGCCGGGAAAGATCGCTGAAATTTACAGGACGGGTGATTTGCTTGCTGAAGCTCATCGGCGCGCTGCTTCTGATTGCGGCGGGCAGCTTTGCGGGGTATATGGAATCGCACAGGCTTTGCCTGCGCGTGGAAAAGCTTGAGGCTTTCCTCCGGTTTCTTTCCGCGGCGAAGACGGAGATCCGTTATTCCTCTCTTCCGGTGGAAAGTGTGCTGCGGAAGCACGGCGGCGAGTTTTCCTTCTTTCCGCTTTCCGCGGAGGACGGTCCGGACGGCTGGGGCAAGGCGTGGAGCGAGGCGGTGAAGGCCGGCGCCGGGAACGAGGGCTTTTCCCGGAAGGACATCGAGCTGCTGGAAGGTTTCGGCGCCGGCTTCGGCGCGAGCGATACGCAGGGCCAGATCGCCCATTTCAGCCTATATGAGAACCTGGTTTCCGCCGCGCTGGAGGAAGCGAAGAAAGAACGGGACGGGAAATCGAAGCTGTACCGGATGCTCGGCGTTTGCGGCGGAGCCGCCGCCGCGATTCTGCTGTGCTGAAAAACGGAGGAATCAGAATGAGTGTGGATTTGGTTTTTAAAATTGCCGCGATCGGGATTATCGTCGCCGTCCTCAACCAGCTCCTTATCCGTTCCGGCAGGGAAGAGCAGGCCATGATGACCACGCTGGCCGGGCTTATCGTCGTGCTGTCGATGCTTGTCCAGCAGATTGGCTCGCTGTTCAAAACAATCAAATCCGTTTTTGGGCTTTGAAGATGAACATTGTGGGAATCGCAGGTATCGCGCTGTGCGCCGCCGTCATTTCGGCGATGCTCCGTCGGTACCATCAGGAGTACGCCATCCTTCTCACGGTGGCCGTCGGCGTCGTGATCCTGGTCGAGCTGCTGAACAGCCTCGTCCCTTCGCTGCAGCAAATCCGCACGCTGCTTTCCTCCGCGGGGCTTACCTCCGACTACGCCGTGATTTTGTTGAAAACGCTCGGCATCTGTTTCCTCGCGCAGTTCGCGGCGGATTCCTGCCGGGATGCGGGGGAGAACGCGCTTGCCGCAAAGGTGGAGCTTGCCGGGAAACTCGCCATCGTGGCGCTCGCCCTGCCGCTGTTTGAAAAGATTGCGAAAACTGCCGCCGGTTTGACGGGAACGGCCTGAATAAAATGAGAAAAAATATAAGTCGATCGTTTCTGTGTTTTTTATTGCTGTTTTTTTCCCTGATCTTCTTGCGCACGCCGGCTTTCGCAGGAAATTCCGCTTCTTCCGCGGGCGACGCGGAGAAGTATTCGCAGGAGATCGCGGAGAAGAGCGGGGCGGACGATCTTGCGGACAAACTCCCGGCGGAAACGCGGAGGATTTTAAATGAGCTCGGCGTCGAGAAAGCGGACGGCGAATCCGTCTCCTCCGTCACGCCGCAGAACTATTTTCAGAAAATCCTATCGGTTTTCAGCGGAAAGGCAAAGGCTCCGGCCCGCGTATTTGCCGCCGCGGTTTCCGTCATCCTGCTCTGCGCCCTGCTGAACAGCCTGAAGCTCTCGTTCGGGGAAAAACCGCTCGGAGACGTCGTCGGACTGGTTGGGACGCTGTGCATCTGCACGGTTGTCGTGCAGCCGATCGTCGCCTGCGTGTCCGACGCGGCGGAAATGCTGAAAGCGGCGTCCGGGTTCCTTCTGGCGTGCGCCCCCGTCCTTGCAGGCATCATGGCGGCGGCGGGGCAGTCCGCTTCGGCCGGGACGTACCACCTTCTTACGGCGGCGGCGGGAGGGGCCGTCTCCGCGTTTGCTTCCACGGTTCTCTCGCCGATGATGAACCTGCTCCTGGCGCTCTCGGTCGTATCGTCCGTTTCGCCGGGCCTCGGCCTCGATGGTCTGTGCGGGGCGATGAACAAGGCGGTGAAATGGATCATGGGGCTTGGAATGACGCTCTTTACCGGGCTGGTCACGATGCACTCCGTCGTCGCGGTCTCGGCGGACAACGCCGGCGTGCGGGCTGCCAAATTCATGGTGGGTAGTTTTGTCCCCGTCGTCGGCAGCGCCCTCGGCGAGGCGCTCGGCACCGTAAACGGCTGTGTCAAGGCGCTGAAATCCGGGGTGGGCGCGTTCGGGCTTCTTGCGGGGCTGTTCCTTTTCCTTCCCGTCTTGGCGGAGTGCGTGCTCTGGGTTTTGACTCTCACGGTCTGTTCGGGCGTCAGCCGCGTGTTCGACCTGGGGCCGATCGCCGAACTCCTGAAATCCGCCGCTGACGTCGTCTCCACGATGACCGCGATCCTTCTCTGCAGCATGTCGGTGCTGATCATCACCACGGTCGCCATGCTGCTGATCGGAGGCGGGGCATGAAAGGAATCCAGCAGTGGACGGCGATTATCTGTTTCGCGGCTCTTGCCGCGGCTCTCGCCCGCAGCCTGCTGCCGTCCGGCCCGATGGAACGGATGGGGCGTTTCGTCGTGGGGGCGCTGATGATCTGCGCGATGATCTCCCCGATTTCAAAGTTTGTGCCGCAGCTTCGCCTGAGCGCGCCAAGCGCCGGCAGCGCTTCGTCGGTGCAGAACGAGGACCTCTCGTCCGCCGTGGGCGACGCGCAGGAGGAAGCGGCGGAGGGAAGCATTGCCCGTCTGGTTCAGGCGGAGCTTGCCAGAATCGGGATAAAATGCAAAAATGTTCGCGCGGATATGGATAGGAGCGAGGACGACAGCATAGTTATTAACAAAATCATTGTTACGCTGGATGGGAAGGACGCTGAGGGAGCCGGCACGGCAAAGGAATACCTGGAAAAGGAACTGGGGCTGAAAACGGAGGTCGTTGCGAATGGCGGCTGAAAAACAAAATGCGCAGGGGAAGCCGGAGGGCATCTTCCAGAAGCTTGCTCAGAACGACGTTTACCGCAGGGTCGTCGTCGCGGCGGGCATCCTCGGGATCCTGCTCATCGCCGTTGCAGGGAATCTGAAAAGCTGCAGCTCCCAGGGGGAGGCACAAAACGTGTCGTCGTCGCCGGCCGGCAAAGTTCTTACCGCGCAGGATTGTGAAAAGGCGTTGGAACAGGATCTGACCGGCATTATCTCGAAAATCAGCGGCGCGGGAAATGTCAATGTCCTCGTGACGCTTGAACAGACTACCAAACAGGTGTACGCGACGCAGGACAAAACGAGCGGACAGCAGACGAGCGAATCTGAGGAAAGCGGAACGGGAAAACAGGAATCCAATCAAAGCAACGAGACGACATACGTGATAGTAAAGGACGCGGACGGTGCAGAACGTGCGCTTCCCGTGACGCAGATCCAGCCGGTGGTCAAGGGCGTCGTCGTCGTCTGCGACGGCGGAGGGGACGCGACGGTGCAGAAAAACGTTACCGACGCCGTGACGACGGCCCTACATATTTCTTCGGCGCGGGTTTGCGTCATTCCATCAAAGTCATAAAATATTGAAAAGCAGGGGGAATCGAAGATGGCAATGGGAAAACGGCAGCTCGTTCTCGCGGCGCTTGTCGTCGCTCTGGGGGCGGCCGTCTATCTGAACTGGGTATTCACAGGAAACGGTTCGCAGCTGCCGGCTACGCAGGCGGTTACTTCAGCGGCGAGCCGCCAGTATGGGCAGACGCTGATGGTGGGCGGCAGCGCGGTTTCCAGCGGCAAGGCTGTTTCCTCCGGCGCCGGGAAGAGCGTCTCCTTCGCGGGAAAGACCGCGGCTTCTTCCGCTCAGTCGAAGAGCGGGACGACGGCGTCCGCTTCTTCCGCTCCGGCGGACGATTACTTCAGCCAGGCGAAGCTGACGCGGGAAAAGGCGCAGGATGAGGCGAAGGAGACGATCGCGCAAGTGATGGAAGACACGAAAGCGACCGACGCCGCAAAGAAGGAAGCCGCGACCCAGGTGGCGGCGCTCGCGCAGAATCTGATCCGGGAGGCGAATATCGAAACGCTGATCCGCGCGAAGGGATTCGAGGACTGTGTGGTTACGCTGGGCAACGACAGATGCACCGTCGTGGTGAAAACAAAGCAGAATTCCGAAAACGACGCCGCCGTGATCCAGGATATCGTCACGGGCCAGACGGGCCTTTCCTATGACAAAATCAGCATCACCGAGCGTTCGTAGTTGTTTTTACAGGGAAATGTGGTATAATATTTCCGTGGATATTGACAATTTACGGCCTTTCTGCAGCCCTCCACACCTGTGGAGGGCTTTTTCCTTGCGGAAGGGAACGGAGGAAGCTATGAATCGAAGAAAAGCCCGGGAGCAGGCCTTCATCCTGGTTTTCGAGCGGAGCATCAACCACAGTCCGGTCAGCGAGATCATCGACAATGCGGAGACCTCCGACGACGTGCGTATCGACGAGTTCGCCGAAAGACTCGCCGGAGGCGCGGAGCGGAACGAGGCGGCCATCGACGGGACCATCGGGAAATATATCCGGGGCTGGACGCTGAGCCGCCTTTCCAAAGTCTCGCTGGCCCTTCTGCGCCTTGCCCTGTATGAGATGAAATTCGAACCCGACATACCGGTGAGCGTATCGATCAATGAGGCCGTCACCCTTGCGGGAAAGTACGGCAGCGCCGACGACGCGCCGTTTGTAAACGGCGTGCTCGGCTCCGCGGCGAAAGAGATGGGAGAAAAGGATGCCTGACGTTCTGGGTATCGACACCAGCAATTACACCACTTCCGCCGCGCTGCTGAAAAACGGTGAGATGTTCCAGAGCAAAAAGCTCCTTCCGGTCCGGGCGGGGGAGAGGGGACTGCGCCAGAGCGACGCCGTGTTCCATCACGCACAGCAACTCCCGGAAGTACTGGAGCATTTGCCGTTTGCGGGCGCGGACATCGCCTCCGTCGGCGTTTCCAACCGCCCGCGAAGCATGGAAGGCTCCTATATGCCGTGCTTTCTGGTCGGCGTTGCCGCCGCCGAAACGGCGGCGCTTTCGCTCGGCGTTCCGCTGCGCGAGTTTTCCCACCAGCAGGGCCATATCGCGGCGGCGCTCTATTCCGCCGGGAAGCTTTCCCTGGTTCGGGAGCGTTTCCTGGCGTTCCACGTTTCCGGCGGCACAACGGAAGCCGTGCTTTGCAGGCCGGACCGCAGCGGCCTTTTCTCCACGGAGATCGCCGCCCGGTCACTCGACCTGAAAGCGGGACAGGCCGTCGACCGCGTCGGCGTGATGCTCGGCCTGCCTTTTCCCGCCGGGCCGGCGCTGGAAAAGCTGGCGCTGCAGTGCGGGAAAACATTTCGCGTGCGCCCCTGCCTGCGCGGATGCGACTGCTCCTTGTCCGGCGTGGAAAACCGATGCCGCGCCATGGCGGACTCCGGCGCACCGAAAGAGGAGATCGCCGCGTACTGTCTCTTCTCCGTTCTGGCGGCTCTGGACGGCATGGCCTCGGCGCTCCGGGAAAAACACGGGGATTTGCCGGTCGTTTTTGCGGGCGGGGTGGCGGGCAATTCCATCATCCGGAAATCGCTGGAGGCAAAATACGGGGCTTTTTTCGCGGAACCGCGCTTTTCCTCTGACAATGCGGCTGGAGCGGCGGTGCTCGCGGCCTTGCGGGAGGGGATTTTGCCATGATCCACGAACCGGTCGTCCTGACGGTCACGCAGTTGAATACCTATGTCAAGTCGCAGTTTGAAGGCGACCAGAACCTTGCGAACGTCTTTGTGACGGGCGAGATTTCCAATTTCACCGACCAGTACCGGTCCGGCCATCTGTACTTTTCCCTGAAGGACGCGCGCTGCGCCGTCCGCGCCGTGATGTTCGCCCGCAGCGCGGCGCGGCTCCGATTCCGGCCCGGCGACGGCATGAAGGTGATCGCGCGCGGGCGGGTGAGCGTCTACGAGGTTACCGGCCAGTACCAGCTCTATGTGGAGGACCTTCAGCCGGACGGTTTGGGAGCGCTGAGCCTTGCGTTCGAGCAGCTGAAAGCCAGGCTCGAAAAAGAGGGGCTTTTCGATGCCGCGCGCAAAAAACCAGTTCCGCGGTTCCCGGAGCGGATCGGCGTCATCACCTCGCCGACGGGGGCCGCCGTGCACGACATCCTGACGATCCTCGCGCGTCGCTATCCGGTTGCCAGGGTGGTGTTTTGCCCCGTGCAGGTGCAGGGGGAGCTTGCGGCTCCGCAGATCGTCGGCGCGCTGGAGCGCATGAACCGACTGGGCTGCGCCGATACGATCATCGTCGGGCGCGGCGGCGGCTCGCTGGAGGATCTCTGGCCGTTCAACGAGGAATCCGTTGCGCGCGCGGTGGCCGCGTCGGAGATCCCGGTGATTTCCGCCGTCGGCCACGAAACGGACTATACCATCTGCGATTTCGCCGCCGACCTGCGGGCGCCGACGCCTTCCGCCGCGGCGGAGCTCGCCGTCCCCGACCGCATGGAGTTGCTTGCCGCGATCCGTTCGCAGAGCCTGCGGATGCAGAGTGCGGCGAACGCGAAAATAGAGGCGGCAAAAAGTGCTTTTTTGCCGCTCACGAACTCAAGGGCGATGAAAAATCCGATGGAGGCCGTGGAGATCAGACGCATTCAGGCGGATACGCTTGCGGCCGGCCTGGGCACGGCGATGCGAAGAAAAACCGACGGCGCCGGGCAACGGCTTGCCGCGCTGAGCGGGAGGCTGGACGCCCTGAGTCCTTTGTCTGTTCTGGCGCGCGGGTATGCCGCGGTATTCAGCCCGTCCGGGAAAGCGGTTCCTTCCGTCCGGGAAGTGGAAAAAGACGAGAAGATCCGGGTGCGGATGAGGGACGGTTCCCTGTCCTGCACGGTGGATTCTGTGAAAGCGGGTGCTGCAGATGAATCAAAAGATGACGTTTGAAACGGCTCTGGCAAGGCTCGGCGAGATCGTGGAGAAGATGGAGAGCGGCGACGCGCCGCTGGACGAATCGCTGAAGCTTTTCAAGGAAGGCTCCGCGCTTGCACGGCTCTGCTACAAGAAGCTCTCCACTGCGGAGCAGGAAATCAAAACGATCACGGAACGGGAGGAGGATCGGCCGGATGGGAAGAATTGACCGCGACGATTACGTGCCTGCCGTGGAGGCCGCGCTTGCGGATTATCTGCCGGAAGAAAGCTGCCTGCAGTCGAAGCTGCTCCGCGCGATGCGGTACAGCCTGCTTGCGGGCGGCAAGCGGATCCGCCCGGCGCTGCTGTTGGAATTCTGCGGCCTTTGCGGCGGCGACCAGGAAGCGGCGCTGCCTTTTGCCGCGGCCCTTGAGATGATCCACACCTATTCCCTGATCCACGACGACCTGCCCTGCATGGACGACG
>DHAI01000015.1:0-1090 GCA_002397355.1 Ruminococcaceae bacterium UBA4958
GCCTGGATTCCGCCGGAAAGGCCCTTCGCCGCCACGGCGTATTTCGCGGGGCGCCCGCCGCAGGCGAAGATCTCGCGGTTCGCGGCGTAGTCGTCGGCGCTCTCCTCGGTTTCGGGCTTTCCGGCTTCCTTATGTACGGTATGAACGGCGCGCGGCGGGGCTTCCCGCCCCTCGGGGGAGCCGGCGGGATCCGGGCCGCGCGGGCCGGAAAGCGCGCCGTCGTTCGGCGTCACGGTGAAGTCCAGCTCCTCCGCCCCGTCCGCGCCGGGCCACACGGGCCGCAGCGCGGCGGGGTCGCTCCGGATCCCGCGGAGCGCGGCGAAGCGCAGCGCGCGCTCCTCCTCCGGGCAGAAGCAGAAGCAGCCGCCCTGCGCGCGCGCCGTCGCCCGCGGCTCGCCGGCCTTCGCGTTCACGAGGCTCTGCCCGGCGGTGCCCGGCTCCCAGGGGCAGGGCAGCAGCTTCGTCTCGCCCGCCGCCGTGCGCAGGAGCAGGCAGCCCTCCCCGCGGGAAAGGACGGCCTCCGGCGCGGCGGAGCCGGGGGCGTAATACGCGGTGCGCAGCCAGCGCAGGCCGCCGTCGTAGGCGGCGGAGGAGAGCAGGCGGCCCTCGCAGTCGTGCGTCAGCAGCCGCCAGCCGTCCGCGACGGAAAACGCCTCCTGCAGGGTTTTCCCCCCGCAGACCTTTTTCCAGCGGAAGCAGTTGCGCCCCAGCTTATAGCGGATTTTCCCCTCCCTGCCGTCCTCCACGACGCGGCAGACGCCCTTCGCCGCTTTTCCGGCGAAGTAGGCGCGCCGCGCCTCGTCCAGCCTGGAATCCGCGTCGCCGCCCGTGTCGTAGGGTTTCAGGCTCACGGTGTAGTATTCGCCGATCCGCGCCTCGTCCTCCATGTCGGCCGCTCCTTCCCGTTTCCACTTTTTATGTATGGCCCACCGTATTTCCGGCTCCGCGCCGCGCGCTTGCCGGCGGGCATAAAACGCCCGGAATCTTACAATAATAAACCCGGCGCTTACCATTATATTCCGGCAGAGAGCGTTTTTCAAGCGCGGGGCCTGTTTTCAGAAACGGGAGACGCCCAAAGCCCTCCCGGCCA
>DHAI01000015.1:1286-2664 GCA_002397355.1 Ruminococcaceae bacterium UBA4958
TGGCTGTACGCCGCGCGCAAATTATGGTAAGATAAGCGGTGGGCATAAGAAAGCCGGGCGGCTGAAACCGCCCGGCAAAGGCCGCTACCGGAAGAATTCGCGCAGATTGCCGAAAAGCTCCCGCGCGTCGCGCTCCGTGCGCTCCGCCCTGCGGCGGAAGCCGCGGTCGCCGCGCATCATGCCGCCGAACGCCCCGGCGAGCACCAGAGCGACGACCACGCCGACAAGCAGCCCCTTCATGAAACCCTTCGCGCACTGGCGCACCTTATATGCTTTCAGCGCGCCGTTGATCGTGCCGATCATGTTTTTTCCGTTCATCATCCGCATCCCTGCCCCCTTCGCGCCGCCTGTCCGGCGGCATTTCTCACGGAAAAGGAGATTCCCCCATGCTCAATGTTGTGCTTGTGGAACCGGAGATCCCGCAGAACACCGGAAACGTGGCGCGCACCTGCGCCCTCACGGGCGCGCGGCTGCATCTGGTGGAGCCGCTCGGCTTCCGCATCGACGACCGCAGGCTCAAGCGCGCCGGCCTCGATTACTGGCATCTGCTGGACATCACCGTCTATAAAAGTCTTTCCGATTTCTTCACAAGAAATACCGGCAATTTTTACTATTTTTCAACGAAAGCGCGCAAAACGCACTCCGAAGTCGCCTACCCCGACGGCTGCTACCTCGTTTTCGGAAAGGAGACCGCCGGCCTGCCGGAAAGCCTGCTGCACGACAACCCCGGCACCTGCGTGCGCATCCCCATGCTCGACAACCCCGACGCCCGCAGCCTGAACCTCTCGAACTCCGTCGCCATCGGCGTTTACGAGGCGCTGCGCCAGTGGAATTACCCGGGCCTCCTGCGGGAGGGACAGCTGCGGCAATATCAATGGTGAGCGGCCGAAAAACCCGCCCGCACCGCTTGAAAAGACGCGGGAAGCGTTGTATAATCTTTTCCGGATTGATAAATATTAGATAAACAATTCCCAGTGGAAATTCTGAAGGAAAAAGGAGCGGCCAGTATGAATTATCTGAACAAAAAAACCGTGGAAGACATCGACGTCTCCGGCAAACGCGTTCTCGTCCGCTGCGACTTCAACGTCCCGCTCGACGCAAGCGGCGCCATCACCGACACAAAGCGCATCGACGAAGCGCTGAAAACCATCCGCTACCTGATCGATCACAAGGCGAAAGTGATCCTCTGCTCCCACCTGGGCCGCCCGAAGGGCCAGGTGAACCCGAAGTTCTCGCTCGCGCCCGTCGCGGCCTATCTCTCCAAGGCGCTCGGCCAGGAGGTAAAGATGGCGGAGGACGTCGTGGGCAGAAGCGCGAAGGGCATCGCCGCTTCCTTAAAAGACGGCGAGGTGGAGCTGCTGGAGAACGTCCGTTTCCA
>DHAI01000015.1:2916-5072 GCA_002397355.1 Ruminococcaceae bacterium UBA4958
GCCGGCGTGGCCGCCTACCTGCCGGCCGTGTGCGGCTTCCTGATCCAGAAGGAGATCACCGTGATGGGCAAGGCGCTCTCCGACCCGAAGCGCCCGTTCGTCGCCATCATCGGCGGCGCGAAGGTTTCCGACAAGATCGGCGTCATCAACAACCTGCTCGACAAGGTGGACACGCTCATCATCGGCGGCGCGATGGCCTACACCTTCTTCCGCGCGACCGGCAGCTCCATCGGCTCCTCCCTGTGCGAGGAGGACAAGATCGACGTCGCGCGCGCGATCATGGCGAAGGCGAAGGCGAAGCACGTCTCGCTCCTGCTGCCGGTCGACAACGTGATCGGGCGCGAATACAAGCCGGACACCATTTATATGCGCATCTACTCCGACAGCATCCCGGACGGCTGGATGGGCCTGGACATCGGCGAAAAGACGCAGGAGCTCTTCTCCAAAACCATCGCCGGCGCCGGAACGGTCGTCTGGAACGGCCCGATGGGCGTGAGCGAATGGGACAATTTCTCGCACGGGACCGTCGCCGTGGCCCAGGCCGTGGCGGACAGCGGCGCGATCTCGATCATCGGCGGCGGCGACTCCGCGGCGGCCGTGGAAAAGCTCGGCTATGCCGATAAGATGACGCACATCTCCACCGGCGGCGGCGCCTCCCTCGAGTTCCTGGAGGGCAAGGAGCTGCCCGGCATCGCCTGCCTGAACGACAAGTAAACGGTTCTCCCGGGGGCGCCGACCGCCCCCTTCTTTGTCAAATAATTGCGAAAGGGATCATGGCATATGAATCAGCAGCTACGGAAAACAGTCATCGCAGGAAACTGGAAGATGAACAAAACCCCGGCGGAGGCAAAGGAACTCGTCACCGCCATCAAGCCTCTCGTCAAAGACGCGAAGTGCGGCGTGGTCGTCTGCACGCCGTTCGTCGACCTGGCGAACGCGCTGGAAGCCGCCAAAGGCTCGAACATCGCCGTCGGCGCGGAAAACTGCCACTGGGAAAACGCAGGGGCCTATACCGGCGAAGTCTCCGCCCCGATGCTCGTCTCCATGGGCGTGCGGTACGTCATCATCGGCCACAGCGAGCGCCGCACCTATTTCGGCGAGACGGACGAAACCGTGAACAAGCGCGTCATCGCCGCCCTGAACGCCGGCCTGAACGTGATCGTGTGCGTCGGCGAGTCCCTCAAGCAGCGCGAGCAGGGCATCACCGCCGAGCACGTGGCCATCCAGACGAAGATCGCCCTGGACGGCGTGACCAGGGACGAGCTGAAGCGCATCATCATCGCCTACGAGCCGATCTGGGCCATCGGAACCGGGAAAACCGCCACCGCGCAGCAGGCGAACGAGGTCTGCTCCGCCATCCGCTCCGTGGTCGCCGGCCTTTACAGCCGCGACGCGGCCGACGCTTTCACGATCCAGTACGGCGGCTCGATGAACGCGAAAAACGCCGCGGAGCTCCTCGCCCAGCCGGACGTGGACGGCGGCCTGATCGGCGGGGCCTCGCTGAAGCCGGCCGATTTCGCGACGATCGTCAGGGCGGCCAGCGAGGGCTGACCTCCCGCCGCCCGCTTTTTGCGGAAAGGATATGATTGCATGGCAAAGCAGCCTTTAATTCTGATTATTATGGACGGCTTCGGCATCGGTCCCGAGAAGGGGAACGCCATCAAGGCCGCCGAAAAGCCGAATCTGGACCGCCTGTTCTCCGAGAACCCGATCACGCAGATCGGCGCTTCCGGCCTGAACGTCGGCCTGCCGGACGGCCAGATGGGCAACTCCGAGGTCGGCCACACGAACATGGGCGCGGGCCGCATCGTCTACCAGGAACTGACGCGCATCACAAAAGCCGTCGAGGACGGCAGCTTCTTCCGGAACCCCGCCCTCCTGAACGCGGTCGACAGGGCCGCGAAGGGCGGAAAGGCCCTGCACCTTCTCGGGCTTCTTTCCGACGGCGGCGTGCACAGCCACAACTCGCACCTCTATGCTCTCCTGGAGCTGGCGAAGCGGCGCGGCTGCAAGAAAGTGTACGTCCACGCGTTCCTGGACGGCCGCGACGTGCCGCCGTCCTCCGGCAGGGATTACGTCGCCGCGTGCGAGGCGAAGATGAAGGAGATCGGCGTCGGCGAGATCGCGACCGTGATGGGCCGCTACTACGCGATGGA
>DHAI01000015.1:5295-5891 GCA_002397355.1 Ruminococcaceae bacterium UBA4958
CGCGACAACCGCTGGGAGCGCGTGGAAAAGGCGTACGCCGCCATCGCCTGCGGCGAGGGCGTGCAGGCCTCCGGCCCGGTGCAGGCCGTCGAGGCCTCCTACAAAAACGGCGTCACGGACGAGTTCGTCGTGCCCGCCGTCTGCGCGAAGGACGCGCAGGTGCGCCCCGGCGACTCCATGATCTTCTTCAACTTCCGCCCCGACCGCGCCCGCGAGCTCACCCGCACGTTCGCCGACCCGGATTTCAAGGGGTTCGCGCGCAGGAACGGCTTCTTCCCCGTCAGCTTCGTGTGCATGGCGCAGTACGACGCCACCATGCCGAACGTGGACGTGGCCTTCGGCCCGGAGAAGCTGAAAAACACCTTTGCGGAATATATCTCGCGCAAAGGGCTGACGCAGCTGCGCATCGCCGAGACGGAAAAATACGCGCACGTGACGTTCTTCTTCAGCGGCGGCGTGGAAACCGTGTACCCCGGCGAGGACCGCGCCCTCATCAAGTCCCCGAAGGTCGCCACCTACGACCTGCAGCCGGAGATGAGCGCCTACCTCGTGACGGACGAGCTCCTCAAGCGAATCGACAGCGAAAAGTACGACGT
>DHAI01000041.1:0-6365 GCA_002397355.1 Ruminococcaceae bacterium UBA4958
CGAAGCAGCTCACCGACTACGTAAAGCTGCCGGACGGTTCCTATACCTACGGCGTGCTCACCGACAACTGGATCAACAAAAATCTGTTCATCTGGAAGCTGGTCAACAACAACATCCTGGACAAAGAGTGCTTTAAGCAGACGGACAGCCAGGCGGATGAGAAGGTCGGAAACGGCACGGCGCTTTTTGCCTCCACAGAATACGGCTGCGTCGTCAATTCGACCAAGCTGACCGGGCTGTACACATCCCACCCGGAAATGCGGTACGTGCCGGTAGGACCGCTGAATTACAGCGACGGCTCCGCCGCCGTCCAGGGTGAGACCTACGGCCGCTCCGGCTCCCCGGTCATCTTCTTCCCGACCAGCTGCGCCAACGTCGGCGCCGCCCTGACTTACCTGGATTACGTCAACAGCGAGGAGGGCGCGCGGCTCGTGCAGTACGGCATCGAAGGCGAGACCTATACGATGAACGACAAGAACCAGCCCCGCCTGAACGCCGACATCCTGAAACGGAAAAAGGCCGGCGACACGGCCGTGGACAACGAACTCCGCGAAAAAGGGATCGGCTATATCTTCGGCAGGACGTTCCAGGCCAACAAGAGCGTCACCTGGTGGGGCGAGGCGAACCCCGGCGACGCCGACGCGGCGGTTCCGGACGTCGAAGCGTATAAGAAGCTGAAGCCCGTGGAGCGCATGAAAGGCTACCCGCTGAGCGCTCTGGCCCCCACTTACAAGGATTACGACGCGGTCACGAAATTCGCGTTCGAGGGCACGAAGCAGGACGACTACACGCAGCGGGCCTTCTTCGCAAAGACGGAGTCCGAGGCAAAGTCCATCCTGAAGAGCTACCAGGACTACCTCCTGACGCAGCAGAACGGGATGTTCAAGGATTACCTCAAATATCTCACGGAACAGGCGAAGTCGCGCAGCGACGTCGTGAACTGACGGGGCGGTAAGCCGCCGGTCAATGCAGGGCGCCGGGCGGGTCCCCTGCCGGATTCTCCGGCAGGGGACGCTTTTTCCCCGCGGCAAAAAGAGAAAGGAAGTATTTCAGAATGAGCATGATCCGGGAAAAGCAGGCGGAACGCACGGGCTTTCAGGAACGCGCCCCCTATCATCCGGGCATCGACGTGCAGTGCGATTTCGTCATGGTCTACGGCGTCGACGATTCTATGCCGGGCCGGGTGCGGGAATACCGGGAAAAGGGGTACGTCGTCCACCTGATGACGGGCAGCGCCTGGGGCGAATACCAGGACTACCTGAACGGGAAGTGGGACGGGAGGAAGCACTGGGACGAAAGCCAGACGGACCGCGCGGGGAAGCCGGTCCTCCACGGGAAGGACGTCCCCTATATGGTTCCCTCCGTATCGTTTTCGGACTACCTGACGGAACGGCTCAAGGCGGCGGTGGACGCGGGCGTGGAGGCCATCCATATGGAGGAGCCGGAATTCTGGGATTTCTCGGGGTATTCGGCGGCATTCAAGCGGGAATACGCTCTGTATTACCGGGAGCCGTGGCAGCCTCCCCACAGCGGGCTGGACGCGCATTACAGGGCCGCCCGCCTGAAAGCGTATCTGTACGGGAGGGCCCTGAGCCGCATCAGTTCCTCCCTCAAGGAATACGCCATGGTGAAGTACGGCAGGAACCTGCGGTTCTACGTGCCGACGCACAGCCTGCTGAATTATACGCAATGGAAAATCATGAGCCCGGAGGCCGCCCTGCTCGACATCCCGTCCGTCGACGGCTACATCGCGCAGGTCTGGACCGGAACGAGCCGCTCCGCGAACCTGTACGGCGGCGTCGTCAGGGAGCGGACCTTCGAGACGGCCTACCTCGAATACGGCGTCATGCAGGAGCTGGTGCGGGGAACCGGCAGGGACATGTGGTTCCTGCACGACCCCATTGAGGACAACCCGGGGTACGCCTGGGAGGACTATGAGAAGAACTATCTGCGGACGGTCACGGCCTCCCTGCTCCACCCCGCCGTCTCCCGCTACGAGGTCTGCCCGTGGCCGAACCGCGTGTTCCGCGGGAAGTACCCGGTGGACGCGAAAACCCGGAAGCCGGCGAAAAACGCGAGGCCGATCCCGCCCGGCTACGCCTCGCTGCTCTGCGGGGTTTTTCAGACGCTCGGCAACATGGACCAAAAGGACTGGGAATTCTGCGGCTCCGCGCCGGCGGTCGGGATCTTCCTGTCCGACAGCGGCCTGTTCCAGCGGTCCTACCCCGACGGCGTGTTCGGCCGTGACACGGAAAGCCGGTTCGGCAAGGCGGAAAAAAAGCTCGCGGAACTCGTGAAGCGGCAGAAGGACGGAGAAAACTGCGCGGAGGAAAGCAGGGCCCTGTGCGCGTCCGTGGACGCCGACGGGAATCTGCGCAGGGCGTTTTCCGCCAGCGCGACCTTCCCGGCTTTCTTCGGGATGGCGCTGCCGCTCCTGAAGTACGGGCTGCCGCTCGCCCCGGTGCAGCTCGACAACGTCCGCAGGTACCCGGGCTGCCTGGACGGCTATTCCTATCTCGTGCTGAGCTACGAGCTTATGAAGCCGGCGTCCCCGGACGTGAACCAGGCCGTCGCCTCCTGGGTGCGCGAGGGCGGAACCCTGTTTTACGTCGGCGACGGCGGAGATCCGTTCCACCGGATTTCCGCCTGGTGGAACCGCGCAGGCGCGGGCTACGCAAATCCGGCGGAGCATCTGTTCGAGGCGCTCGGCCTGGGGCGGCGTCCGCGGGAAGGGACCCACCGGGTCGGGAAGGGCCGGCTGCTTTACTGGGAAATGGCGCCGGCCCGCCTCTGCCTGAGCGAAGAGCTCGCGTCGAAGTACCGCGGCTGGGTGCGGGACGCGCTGGAAAGCGGCGGCGCGCGCTGGGACTACGCCAACCGGCTCACGCTCCGCCGCGGCCCCTACCTGATTTCCGCGGTGATGGACGAAAGCGTCTCCGAAGAGCCGCAGGTTCTGGAGGGCCTGTACGCCGACCTCTATACGCCGGAAATGGACATCACGCAGAAAAAGGTCCTCCGGCCCGGGGACTGCGCGCTCCTCTACGACTTTTCCCGGATCGCGGACATGGAGAGCGGGATCGTCGGCAGCTCCGCGAGAGTCTTTTCCTTCGACTGCGGCGGGCGCGCTTTCTCCCTCACCGCGCAGGGCCCCGACGCCGTCGCCGTGTTCCTGCGGGTGCGCCTGCCGGAGGAGCCCCGCGAGGTCCGCGCCGAAGGCGGCGGCGTGCCCGTCGCCGCCCGGTGCGAGTGGGACGACCGGAGCCGCACGCTCCTCGTCCGCTACGACAGCCGCGGCGAAAGGGTGACGATCGGCGGCGCGCTGAAATCTTAGCGCGCTTGTTTCCATATAAAAATTATCCGGGAAGGAAAACGGATATAGTAGGTGAGAAAGCACAGCCGCGGCCCGCAAGGCGGAACGGCACGAGAAACGAGGGAGGAACCTATGGCAAAACTGGCGGAAAAATTCAGAAAACTGAAAACTTCGGTCGGCGGCAACCGCGAGGTGACGCAGTACGAAAACAGCTTCGGCATGCCGAAGGAAGAGGAGTACCACGTCGCCCGCCCCACACGGGCAAACAGCCGCATCCTCGGCGAACTGGAGTTCGCGCTGAACCTTTCGCGGGAGCTGGGGGATAAATACGACGGGGCGCTGGAGGAAGCGCTGGATTTCCTCCTGGCCCGGGAAAAGGCGGAGGGCGTGCTGACCGACACGGACTGCGCGCGGGCGGAGGACATCCTTGCCCCGATGGAGAAGGACGCGAAGGCTTACCAACTGATCCTCGCGGCGCACGCCCACATCGACATGAACTGGATGTGGAGCTACGCGGAGACGGTCGCCGTCGTGCTCGCCACCTTCCGCACCATGCTCCGCATCATGGAGGAATACCCGGAGTTCCGCTTCTCCCAGTCGCAGGCGGCGGCCTACCGCATGGTGGAGCAGTACGACCCCGCGCTGATGGAGCAGATCAAGCGGCGCATCCGCGAAGGGCGCTGGGAGGTCACGGCCTCCTCCTGGGTGGAATGCGACAAGAACATGCCGTCCACGGAATCGCTCCTGAACCACATCCGGTACACGAGGGAGTACCTTTCGGAGAAATGGGGGGTGCGGGACTTCGACATCGACTTCTCCCCCGACACCTTCGGCCACAGCGCCAACATCCCGGAGATCGACACGTTCGGCGGGATCCGGTACCTCTACCACTGCCGCGGCCTGAAGGAGGACCACATCCTCTACCGGTTCCGTTCGCCGTCCGGCAAAGAGCTGCTCGCGTACCGCGAGCCCTACTGGTACAACGGCGGCATCACGCCCCGCATCGGCGCGGGGCTGCCGGGGCTCTCCGCGAAATGCGCCGGGCTGAAAACCGGCCTCGTCGTCTACGGCGTCGGCGACCACGGGGGCGGCCCCACGCGCCGCGACGTGGAGCGCGCCCTCGAGATGCAATCCTGGCGGATCTTCCCGAAGATCCGCTTCGGCACGCTGCGGGAGTTTTTCCGGGAAGCGGAGAGCGTGCGGGACCGGCTTCCGGTCGTCTCGCACGAGCTGAACTACTACGCCCCCGGCTGCTACACGACGCAGAGCCGCATCAAGCGCGGCAACCGCCGCGCCGAAGCCGCGCTGTACAACGCGGAGGCCCTCTCGGCGCTCGCGGGCCGGCGGGCGGGCTTCCCCTACGCGGCCGACCAGTTCCGCGGCGCGTGGCGGAACGTGCTGTTCACCCACTTCCACGACCTGATCACCGGCTCCTGCGTGCAGGATTCCCGCGAGCACGCCATGGGCCTCTACCAGCACGCGATGGCGGCCGCGGACACGCAGATCCAGAACGCCATGCGCTCGGTCGCGGAAAAAATCGACACGTCCTCCGTCCCGGTGGAGCCGGACGCCTACAATTCGCAGTCGGAGGGGGCGGGCGCGGGCTACGGCGCGGGGGGCTTCTCCGGCGTCGCCGTCGAGGAGCGCGGCAGCGGCCGCACGCGCATTTTCCACATCTTCAACACGCTGCCCGAGGAGCGCGGCGAACTCGCCGAGCTGACCGTATGGGACTGGACCGGGGACCTGCGCTGCCTGCGCGTGAAGGACTGCCGCGGCAATCCCCTGGACTTCCAGCTGGAGGACCGCGCCCTGCGGCAGTACTGGGACCACAAATACTTCCGCGTCCTCGTGGACGTGAAGGTCCCGCCCCTCGGCTACACGACGGTGGTGCTCTCCGAAGCGGAGCTGGAGCGCTACCCGTTCTATTACCAGTCCGGCGAGCGCGTCGCGGCCGTCTACGACGACTATGTCCTGGAGAACGACGAGATCGCCGTGCGGATCGATTCCGCCACCGGGCGGCTGCGCTCCGCCGTGCGGAAAAACACCGGGGAGGAGATGCTGGCGGCGGGCGAGACGGCCGGTTTCTCCCTCATCGACACGGAGGCCGCCACTTCGAACGCCTGGCAGATCGGCAGGTATCTCCGCGAGAACCCGGTCGCGGAGTGCGTGAAGATCGAGAAGCTCCCGGGCGGCGGCCTGCGCAGCGGCCTGAAAGCCACCTACCGCGTCCGCGCTTCCACCGTCGAGGCGACGTATCTTCTCGACAGGCACCAGGCCGCCCTGCGCGTCGACGCGCGGATCGACTGGAACGAGGTCGGCGCGGAGACCGTCCCCGTCCTGTGCTACCGCGTGCCGGTGTCCTACCCGGTCGGGGAATATCTGTACGACATCCCCGGCGGGACGATCCGCCGCAAGCCGTGGGCCAACGACGTGCCCGCCCTTCGGTACGGCATGGCGGTGAACCCCCGCGGCGAAAGCGTCTTTCTCGCGAGCGACTGCAAATACGGATACCGCGGCGACGGGAAACACCTTTCCCTGACGCTGATCAACAGCGCGACGAGCCCGGACCCCTACCCGGAGCGCGGGATCCAGGAGTGCTCTCTCCTGCTCGGCTTCTCCCCGGACGCGGAAAAAACGGCCGAGGAAACCGCCGGCCGGTTCAGCCACAGGCTGCTCTACGTTCCGTCCGGTTCCCACGGCGGCCCGCTGCCGATGGAGGACAGCCTTCTGTCGTTCCGCTCCGGCAGCTCCGTCCTGGTGTCCCTCACGGCGGAGGACGGGGGCGCGGTCGCGGTGCGGCTCTGCGAGGTTTCCGGCCGCGACGACACGGCGGAGGTCCGCTTCGGCTTCCCCGTGAAAAAAGTCGAGTCCGTGCTGCTGGACGGGACCGCCTCCGGGATCGCCGCCGAGTGCAGGCGGAACACCGCCTCGGTGCGCGTGCCCGCGTTCTCCCTCGCGGAGATCAGGGTCTTCCCCGCCTGAAGCCCTCCTGAAAAGGGCCCCCCGCGCCGGAAAGGCGCGCGGGCGGGCACGCTGGAAGACGACCTGAAAAAGC
>DHAI01000041.1:6566-8484 GCA_002397355.1 Ruminococcaceae bacterium UBA4958
CCCGCCCCGTATTTTAAAAATCCCCCGGCGGCCGCAAGAATCAGATGCCGAAAACATGCTTTACGAATCCGAGCGCTCCCTGCGCGTCGCGGTCGAGATCCGCTTCGGAACACCCGGGGACCAAATCGCGCCAGACCTTGATCTGCGACCCGATCGTCCCCCCGCTCATGACGAAAGGCTCCATCACGGCGGCGCCCCGGTAGTCGATGTCGCGCAGCGCCCGGCCGATTTCCGCCCACGGCAGGCTGCCCTTTCCGGGCACGCGGCGGTTCTGCTCGCCGAGATGCAGGTGGCACAGCTGAGGGCCCGCCCGCCGGATCGCCGCGCCGATATTGTCCTCCTCGATATTCATGTGGAACGTGTCGAGCATGATTTTCACGTTGGGGCTGTCCACCGCATCGACATATTCCAGGGCCTCTTCGCAGGTGTTCAGCAGGTACCCCTCGTACCGGTTCAGGACTTCCATTCCGAGGACCACGCCGCGGTCCTCCGCTATCTTCGCGATCTCCTTCATCCCCCGGACGGACCTTTTCCAGGCCCCGGGCTTGTCGACCGGCCGGGAAAAGTCCACCGGCCAGTAAGAATAAAGGCCGCCGCCCAGAAGATGAATGTCCATCAGCTGTAATTTGCGCAGCGTCTCCCGGAAAAACGCCGTCGCGTTCCGATAGGTCTCCGGGTCGCCGGAAGAAAGGTCCTGCCGTTTTGTCGGGCCGTAGCCGGCCGTGAGGGTGACTCCCTTCGCTTTCGCGTAGTCCCTGAGCGCAATCAGCTGCGCGTCGTCGGTATAGGTGCTTTGCAGCGCAGCGCAGGAAATTTCGAGGATATCGAAACCGAGCGCGGCGGCTTTGTCGATGTAATACCTGTAATCCGCGGACCACTCTTTCGTCCAGTACGCAAAGTAAATTCCATATTTCATGTTCGCACACCTCTTTTTTCGGACCGGTTTCATCCGGAACGTCCTGCCGCATCCCGGAACCGCCCGGGCCGCGGGCCTACCGGATGCCGCATTCCTCAAATTTTTCAGCGAAAAAGCGCCTTGCGCTTCGGATGTCTTCCTTCCAGTCCTCCCGACCGGCGTACCAGAACTCGGCCATATACCTGCGCACGCCCATGGAATACGCCTTTCCGATGAGGGACCGGAAATCGACGTGCCCCGTTCCGTAAGGGACCTCCCGGAACTTTCCGGGCAGGCTCTCCTTCAGGTGGACCGCGGCGATGCGCCCGCGTCCGGCTTCCATATCGTCCAGGACGGACCTTTTCTCCGCCGCCGCGGCGTTCGTGATATTCCCGGAATCCGGATATATCATCAGGTAAGGCGAATCGACCTTTTCCACCCATTCCATCGCCTTCGAGACCGTATTCAAGAAGGGCGTCTCCATGGTCTCAAACGCCAGCGTCACGCCGTTTTTCGCCGCCAGCTCCACGCTCCGGCGCAGGCCGTCCGCAAACAGGCGTCTCGTCTGCCCGGTGGACGGCTCATAGTATACGTCGTACCCCGCGATCTGGATCAGCCGGACCCCGATGTCCTTCGCAAGGAGGATCGCCTTTTCCATGATGGCGAGCCCGCGCTCCCGCGTGGGCGGGTCGCTGCTGCCGAGCGGGTACTTCCGGTGCCCGCTCAGGCAGATCGTCTCGAACCGGATCCCCAGGCGCAGCATCCGCTCCACCAGGGAAAGCCTCTCGCCCGCCGCCATGTCCAGGCGGGCGAGCTTTTCGTCCGTCTCGTCGATGCTCAGCTCCACGAAGTCGAAGCCCGCTTCCCGGGCGGCCTCCAATTTCTCCGGAAGGCTCAGAGTCCCCGGCATGGATTTTTCGTAAAGCCCCAGGCAATAAGTTTTTTCGTTCATTTGCTCTGCCCGTAATACGCGCCGGCGCCGTGCTTGCGCAGGTAATGCCTGTCCAGCAGCGCCTGCGGGAT
>DHAI01000041.1:8698-11811 GCA_002397355.1 Ruminococcaceae bacterium UBA4958
CCGCATGGTGAACCGCGTCCCCCGGGGTGCTTCCCCAGGCAAACGGCCCGTGGCTGCGCACCAGCACCGCGGGAACGTCGCGGTAGGGGATATTCCGGAACGTTTCGACGATCACCCTGCCGGTTTCCTTTTCGTACTGCCCTCGGATCTCCTCCGGCGTCATGGCCCTGGTGCACGGGATCTCCCCGTAAAAATCGTCCGCATGCGTCGTGCCGAGCGCCGGGATGCCCTTTCCCGCCTGGGCAAAGATGGTCGCCCAGCGCGAATGGGTGTGGACGACGCCTCCGATCTCCGGAAAAGCGCGGTAAAGCTCAAGATGCGTCGGCGTGTCGGAAGACGGCCGAAGGCCGCCTTCCACGGCTTTCCCGTCCAGGTCCACAACGACCATGTCCTCCGCCGTCATGGCGCCGTACTCCACGCCGGACGGCTTGATGACCATCAGGCCGCGCTCCCGGTCGATTCCGGAAACATTCCCCCAGGTGAAGGTCACCAGGCCGTACTTCGGAAGCATTTGGTTGGCCTCGAACACGGCCTCCTTGAGTTTTTTCAGATCCATATCAGCATTCCTCCCGTTTTCCGCCGTCAATCAGCTTCTGCATATCGTTCCAGACCGGGTCGAGAGCGTCCAGGATTTCCCGGTACATCTCATATTTTTTCTCGTAAACGGCGCGCGTCCCGGGGTCGGGGTAAAACGTCCCCGCCACCTTCGACATGGCGCCCGCGGCGGACGGAAGGTCCGGGTAATCGCCCGCGGCCACGGCGGCGGTGATCGCGCAGCCGAGCGTCCCGGTCTCCCTCGCATCCACAACCTCTACGGGGTATTTCATGACATCCGCAAACATCTGGGACCAGAACGCCGAATGGGCTACCCCGCCGGCAAGGCGTATGCTCTTTGCCGGAAACGGGCGGGAAGCGGTCAGCCTGTCCAGGTGATATTTATGGCAGAACGCGATGCCTTCGTAAACGCTGCGCATCAGATGCTCCCGCCTGTGGTAATTGCTGATCCCCACAAAGCTCGCCTTGGCGTTGGGATGCACGTTGCTCGCCATCAGGAACGGGGTGAAGATGGGGCAGAACTCCTCGGCGGGGATGGACGCGACCGCCTCGTCCATGACCGAATAAATGTTTTTCCCCTCCGAACGGCACTTTTCCCTGAGCTCCGGCAAAAGCGTGCGGATGAACCATTCGTTATTTCCGGCCGACGTGGCGCTCGACTCCTCGATCAGGTAATACTCCGGAATGCAGAAAACGGAATTCATGCCCACGCTGCCGTCCAGCACGGCCTGCCTGCGGAGATACTCGTTGATGCTCCACGTGCCCGCGATCATGCAGATATGGTCCTCGTCCACCACGTTCAGCGCCATGGCGCACGCGTCGATGTCGAACATTCCCCCCGCCACCGGGGTCCCTTCCGCAAGGCCGGTCTCCTCCGCGGCCTTCCGCGTGACGCGGCCGCATACGTCCGCCGAGTTGCGGAGCGGGGGGAGCATGTCCCGGATCCAGCCGAGGCCGAACAGCTTCAGCAGCTCCCCGTCGTACCGCCTGGTCCTGAGGTTGACGAGGTTCGCCCCCGAAAAATCCGTCAGCTCCGCAAAGGCCTCCCCCGTCAGGCGGAACCGGATATAATCCTTGCATTCAAAGATCCACCGGATCTTGTCCACCGTCTGAGGCTCGTGCTCCTGAATCCAGGCAAGCAGGGAAACCGGCTGGCACGCCATGATATGCTGGCAGGTGATCCGGAACACCTTGTCCGCCGTCCCGTCCTTTTCCCAGCGAAGCGGATACTTCCACGCCCGGTTGTCCGTCGAGATGATCCCGTTGCGCGCGGGGCGGCCGTCCTTTCCCCAAAGGTAAAGGCCCTTGCCGTGCCCGCAGCAGGCGACCGCCGCGACACGGTCCGGAGCAACCGCGGTTTTCCGGAGCACCTCGCGGATCACGGCGCAGTTGGCGTCCCACATCTCGTCCATATTCCTTTCGGTAAAGCCGGGAAAACTCGTGATCATCTTCGTCGCCATGGAAGCGGTGCCGGCCTCCCGCCCGGTTTCCGTGAAAAGCGACGCCTTCGTCGTGGTGCCCCCGTTGTCGATTCCCAGATAATACCTCATGCTCTTCTCCTTTCCGCGGCAGCTCGATCTTCCGGGCCGAAGCGGCCCGGAAGGCCGTCACCTGGCGGCCTGTTTCAGCATCCGCTCCAGCTTGGGGGAGGTGAGCTTGTTGTTTTCAAACTCTCCGAGGACGCGCTTGTCCTGGACGATCACGATTCTGTCGCTGATTCCCATGATTTCCTTCAGATCGTTTGAAATCACCATAATGCCCTTTCCCTGGATTTTCAGCTCGTTGATGATATTGTAAATATCGATCTTGGAAATCCCGTCGATGCTGTCCGTGGGGTTTTCAAAAACATAGATGTCGCCGCAGGACAGAAAGCTCTTGGCGATGAACACCTTTCTCTGATTCCCCAGGCTCAGCGTCTCGATCATGTCCTCCGGTTTCCCCTTGATGCCGAGGGCGTTGACGTACCTCTGGCAAAGCTCAAGCTGCTTTTTCTCGCTGCGTACCTTTTTCGTCACGTTATACGGCAGCATATTATAGCAAACCGATCTTTCGCGGAAAACCGTATGCTCCATAAACTCCGAGGACACAAAGACGATGCCGTTCTGAAGCGCGTTCTGCGGCTTCAGGTCTTTGGAAATCCTTCCGCCGATAAAAATTTCCACATCGGACTCCCCGCGGTGGAACATCAGCTCGTAAATCAGCGAGCTGTCGTTTTCCCCCGCCCCCGTAATGCCGAGGATCTCCCCTTCGTAAAGATGGACGGAGCACGGCCGCCCCCGCTCCAGATACCGGGCGGACATCAGCTCCACGCCGTGGCGCTTGTTCAGCTTCGGGACGCGCTCGGCGGAGCTGTTCAGCAGGATGTTCAGAATATCCTCCGCTTTTCCGATGTCCTTCTTGCCGACCTCGGTGAGCCGGTAGTTCTGGATGATGCCGACCACGTCGGCGAGCGCCATCACCATG
Organism: Ruminococcaceae bacterium UBA4958; assembly: GCA_002397355.1. Taxonomy (GTDB): domain Bacteria; phylum Bacillota; class Clostridia; order Oscillospirales; family Acutalibacteraceae; genus Thermocaproicibacter. Next base: position 11,717 of record DHAI01000041.1, read on the forward strand.
TCGAGCTTATGGGAAATATAGAGGATGCTCGTCCCGGAGCGTTTCATTTCCGCAAGGACGTCTTTCAGGATCTCCCTGTATTTCCGGTCCATCGC
>DHAI01000098.1:0-23446 GCA_002397355.1 Ruminococcaceae bacterium UBA4958
TTTTATTCGGCTTTCTAACCCCGCAGGCGATCCGTGTTACACTGGATTCCGTGCTTGGAACGGTTCCTTTCGACCTGCCGGACTTTTGTGTTCGATGGATCGATTCCATCGGCGGGCGCGGCTACCTGAGCAGCCACCTGATTTTTTGCGCGGCGGTCGCCGTCGTGTTTGCCGTTTTGGCCGGGGTGGCGAATTTCTGGTGCCGCATATCGATGTCAAAAGGCTGCGAGGGGACGACGGAGTGCCTTCGCAATGAACTTTTCCGTCATATTCAGCGTTTGCCTTACAGCTGGCATGTGTCTATTCAAACAGGCGACATTGTACAGCGATGCACGTCGGATGTGGAAGTGATCCATACGTTTCTTTCCGGCCAGCTGCTGGAAATCTTCCGGACGGTCGTACTTGTAGCTGTAGCCATCAGCTGGATGTTCACGATGAGCTCATCCCTTACCTGGGTGTCCATCGCGTTTATCCCCGTGGTGATGACATACTCCGGCCTGTTTTTCAATCTGATCTCGCGCAGGTTCCGCGTGGCGGACGAAGCCGAGGGCGCGCTGTCCACCGACGTGCAGGAGAACCTGACCGGCGTGCGCGTGGTCCGCGCGTTCGGGCGCGAGGCTTACGAGGTGAAAAGCTTTGATGAGAAAAACAATTACTTCTCCGCTCTTTGGGTAAAGCTCGGCAAGCTCCTTGGGCCGTACTGGGGCATCGGCGACTGCGTGACGTCGCTGCAGATCATGACGATCATTCTGCTCGGCGCGCGGGAGGCCGCCGCCGGGCGGCTGACCATCGGGCAGTTTACCGTCTTCGTTTCCTACAACTCCATGATGGCGTGGCCGATCCGGAATCTGGGCCGTATTCTGGGCGACATGAGCAAGCTGAGCGTCTCGGTGGACCGCCTGCGCGAGATCCTGAACGCGGAAGAGGAGCAGGACGACCCCGCGGGCCTGACGCCCGACATGACCGGAGACATTGTATTCGACCACGTTTCGTTCGGCTATCCGGGAACGCCCGAGCTGCTGCATGACATCAGCTTCACGGTCCCGGCGGGGAAGACCGTCGGCATCCTGGGCGGAACAGGAAGCGGGAAATCGACGCTGACCTATCTGCTGGCCCGCCTCTATGACATAGAGGACGGCAAGGGCGCCATCACCGTCGGCGGCGTGGATTTGAGAAAGATTTGTCTGAGCCATGTGCGCCGCAATGTCGGCCTTGTGCTGCAGGAACCGTTCCTTTACTCCCGGACGCTCCGCGAAAATATCGCCGCGGCGAACCCGGGGCGTTCGCTGGAAGAAATCCGCACCGCCGCGCATATCGCCGCCGTCGACGACGCGATCGAGGCGTTTCAGGACGGCTACGACACGTTGGTCGGCGAGCGGGGCGTAACGCTTTCCGGCGGGCAGAAGCAGCGCGTGGCCATTGCCCGGATGCTGATGGAGAAAACACCGATCAAGATCTTCGACGATTCCCTCTCCGCCGTGGATGCGGAGACGGACGCCAAAATCCGTGCCGCTCTGAGGTCGGGGATGTCCGGTTCGACCGTCGTCATCATTGCGCACCGCATTTCCACCATCCAGCATGCCGACCGCATCATCGTGCTGGAAAACGGCCGCATCGTCGAGCAGGGCACGCACGACGAGCTGGTCGCGCGGGACGGCGTTTACCGCAGCGTCTGGAAAATTCAGAACAGCGTGGACGACGAGTCCGCGCCCGGTGGGAAAGGGGAGAGCTCCCTTGGTCAATGAAGAACAGTATTACGATAAATCGTTTAACCTCAAAATCTGGAAAAAGCTGCTGCCGTTTCTGAAACCTTACCGCGTGCGCATGATCACGGTTATCATTACAATGGCTTTTACGGCCGCTATCGATTCCGTCAACCCGCTGCTGCTCCGCTACGCGATCAACACGTTCATCGTGCCGAAAACGATGGCGGGGGCGGGGAAGTTTGCGGCGGTCTATGTGGCGCTGATTCTGTTTCAGGTGCTGAATGTCGTGGTATTTTCCTATCTATGCACCTGTATTGAGATGTATCTTGGCCGCGACATGAAACGCGCGATCTTCATCCATCTCCAGAACCTGAGCTTCGATTACTACAACACGACCCCCGTGGGGTACATCATGGCCCGAACGATGAGCGACACGGGAAAAATCGCGGGGAGTACGGCATGGAACCTGGTGAATATTTTCTGGACTTCGCTTTACGTCCTGGGAGCGTTTGTCGTGATGTTTTCGCTCGACTGGAGGCTTGCTCTCTGGATCCTGACGATTGTGCCGCTGATTGCCGTGGCAACGGCATTCTTTCGGGGGCGCATTCTCAAGGCGAACCGGCAGATGCGCGCCGTGAACTCCAAGATCACCGGTGCCTTCAACGAGGGGATCGGCGGCGCGCGCACCAGCAAGGTCCTGTGCATCGAGGAGGAGAACAACCGCGTCTTCCGCGGCCTGACGAAGGGCATGTACCGCTGCTCGGTTCGTTCCTCTATGCTTTCCGCCACATTTGTCCCGCTTGTGCTGCTCTGCGGCTCGCTTGCCACAGCCATTGTGCTGGAGCGCGGCGGGACGCAGATGCAGCAGGGCCTGATGGAGTACGGCACGCTTTCCGCATTCATCTCCTACGCGATCGGCATCTTTGAGCCGATCCAGCAGCTTGCGAGCGTTTTCTCGGACCTGATCTCGGTCCAGGCCTCCATTGAGCGCGTTGCGGGCCTGCTGGAACGCAAGCCGATCGTAGCCGACTCGCCCGGGGTCGTGGCAAAGTACGGCGACTCCTTCCATCCGAAAAAGGAGAACTGGGAGCCGCTCCACGGCGATATTGAATTCCGCGACGTGACGTTTCGCTATCCGGACGGCGGCGAGAATGTGCTGGAGCACTTCAGCCTGCATGTGCCCGCCGGCACGACCGTGGCCGTCGTTGGCGAGACGGGGGCCGGTAAATCGACGATCGTGAATCTGGCCTGCCGGTTCTTTGAGCCGACGAGCGGCCGGATCCTGATCGACGGCCGGGATTACCGCGAGCGCTCGCAGCTCTGGCTGCACAGCAATATCGGCTATGTGCTCCAGAATCCGCATCTGTTTTCCGGCTCCGTGCGCGAGAATATCCGTTACGGCCGGCTGGACGCGACGGACGCCGAGGTGGAGGCGGCCGCGAAGCTCGTCTCCGCCGACCGCATCGTCGCCCGTCTGGAAAAGGGCTACGACACCGACGTCGGAGAGGGCGGCGACCGCCTTTCCACCGGCGAAAAACAGATGATTTCCTTTGCGCGCGCCGTGCTGGCCGATCCGCCGATCTTCATTCTGGACGAAGCGACCAGCTCGGTGGACACCGAGACGGAGCAGCTGATCCAGCATGCGATTTCCCGGATGCTCAAGGGCCGCACGAACTTTGTCATCGCCCACCGCCTTTCCACCATTCGCAAGGCGGACGTTATCCTGGTCGTGCGCGAAGGGAAAATCATCGAGCGCGGAACCCACCGCCAGCTGCTTCGCGCGAAGGGATATTACTGGAACCTCTATACGCGCCAGTTCGAGGAGGAAGCCTGGAAAACCGCGGAAGCGTAAAGGGCCGCGGTCCGCCGGCTTCGCCTGCGATCGAAAGCGCCTCCCGCCGCGGGCAATCGTGCCGCGGCGGGAGGCGCTTTCCTGCCTTTTTCCGTTTTGGAACGGATTATTTGATTTCGATGGCCGTCGTTTTCGGCGCTTCGGGGGCAACCTTCGGCAGCTCGAGCTGAAGGACGCCGTCGTTGTAGCTGGCGGTGATTTTGCCGGTCTCTATGCCGTCGAGGCTGAAGCTGCGGCTGAGAGAATCGTATCTTCTCTCGCGGCGGACATAGTTCGGATTCTGCCCCTTGTTTTCCTCTTCTTTGCGTTCGGCCGATATGGTCAGCTCGTCGCCCTGGACGCCGATCTTAATGTCTTCTTTTTTAAATCCGGGCAAATCGGCTTTCAGGACGAATTTGTCGCCCGCGTCGATAATATCGGTGCGGCAGGGGGCGACGGACGGTTTTTCGGGGCTGCCGAAAAAGCTGTTGTTTATCATCTGGTCGAAAGCGTCGAAGAGATTGCCGGTCCTGCGGTCGAAAGGCATCATGTCAAACATCGTTCAAACCCTCCAGTAACTCGTTTTGTATTTGGCGGAGCTTCCGCTCCATCCGACGGCTTTAGTATATCCGCGAATTATGAAAAGTAATTGGCGGAACTGTGGCCAAATTGTAAATTTTAGCACTCATTAATACGGAGTGCTAAAACTTGGGCCAAAAAGAATGCCGGACCGGATTTTTCCGGCCCGGCATTGCGTTTTCAGGCGTGGGACGGCGCAGATGCGGCGCTTCGCGGCCGGTTACAGGCCCATTCCCTTGTATTTTTCGACGATGCTGTTCGCGCATTTGTAAATGTCGCCGCCGCCGAGCGTGAGGATCAGGTCGCCGTCCTTGGCATTCGCCACCATGTAGTCCCGGATCTCGTCGAACGTTTTGAACCACACGCAGCCAGGGATCTTCGCCGCGAGGTCTTTTGCGTAGATGTTGTAGGTGTTCGTCTCGCGGACGGCGAGGATTTCGGAAAGCACCACGCGGTCGGCGATGGAAAGCGCTTTCACAAAGTCGTCGAAGAGCAGGTAGGTGCGGGAATAGGTATGCGGCTGGAAAACCGCCCACACGCGCTCGAACCCCATCTTTTTCGCCGCCGTCAGCGTCGCGGTGATTTCCGTCGGGTGGTGGGCGAAATCGTCCGCTACGGTCACGCCGCCGAATTCACCGAGCATTTCGAACCTGCGGTGCACGCCGGTGAAGGCGTGCAGGCTCTTTGCGGCCTGTTTTGCGTCCACGCCCAGCAGGTCCGCCACGGCGAAAGCGGCGAGCGCGTTGTAGATGTTGTGCTTCCCGGGGACGCTGAGGGAGATTTCGGCGACCTTTTCCCCTCTTTTCATCACGCTGAAGTTTTCGCGCGCGCGCGTCGTCGCCTGGATGTCGGCCGCCTGGTAATCGTCCTCGGGCCGGAAGCCGTATGTGACGATGCGCGCGTTCCCGATGCCCTGCACCGCTTTTCCGGTGTTCGCGTCGTCGCCGTTCGCCACGATGGTGCCGCTCGTTTGCAGGCAGAACTGATGAAACGAGCGGATGGTGTTTTCCACCGTGCCGAAATAATCCAGATGGTCGTTGTCGATATTCAGAACGACGGCGATTTCCGGGTGGAGCTGCAGGAAGGTGTCCACAAACTCGCACGCTTCGCACACGATGGTGTCGGATTTGCCGACGCGGCCGTTGCCGCCGATGAGCGGGAGCTTGCCGCCGATGATGGCGGAAGGGTCCAGCCCGGCTTCCAACAGGATCTGCGTGATCATGGCCGTCGTGGTCGTTTTGCCGTGCGTGCCGGAAACGGCGACCGTGTTCCTGAAGCGGCGCGTCACCATGCCGAGCATCACCGAGCGTTCCACGGCCGGGATGCCGAGCTCCCGCGCGGCCACAAGCTCCGGATTGTCCGGCTTGATGGCCGCGGAGTAGACGACCAGCTCGGCGCCCTTTACGTTTTCCCGGCGCTGGCCCATGAAGACCGGGATCCCGTAGCCGCGGATGCGCGCGAGCGTGTCGGATTCCGCGGTGTCGGAGCCGCTCAGCTCGTATCCTTTATGGAAGAGGATTTCTGCGATCGGGCACATTCCCGAACCGCCGATGCCGATAAAATGCACTTTTTTGACTTTGGAAAGAATATCGTTGCCGCTCATGTGTATGTCTCCTCTGGCATGACTCGCCTTCCGGCGAGAATTTTTCTTATTAAAATAATATATTGCCAAACAATTCAATAATAAACATCTTTCCGAAGAATTGCAAATATAAATTGTTTCCGCGGCGGAACCGGACCTTGCGCGTGAAATCGCGTCCGGCGGCCGTCCCGGGCGTTTTTTCCCTCCTTGACAAGGGGAAACGCCATGCTATACTGAATGAAAACGGGATGCCGAACGGCCTGCCGGTTTGTCTGCGATCGCAGGCGGCCGGAATCATGTGACGGAGGAGATTGCATGAGATTTGGAGTATGCTGCAGTGTGGATCAGGCGGTGGCCGTTCAGCAAGCCGGATTCGATTATGCGGAGCTTCCCTTCCGGGACTGGGCGTCGCAGAGCGAAGCGGACTTTCAGGAGAACAGGGCGAAGATCGGCGCGCTGGGAGATTTCCGGGCGGAAGCGATGAACGTAATGCTTCCCGCGTCCGCGCGCCTGACGGGCCGGAACCCGGTTTTTGCGCCGGTTCTGGAATTCCTGGAAAAAGGATTTTGCCGCGCCTCCGCGGTAGGGACGAAAATCGTTGTTTTCGGCTCCGGCGCAAGCCGCAGCCTGCCGGAGGGCTTTGCGGACAGGGCGGCGGCTTACGACCAGCTTGAGGAATTCCTGCGGCTCGCCGGAAAACGGGCCGAACCGTATGGAATCCATATCGTGATCGAGCCGCTCAGCTTCCGGGAAACCAATATCGTCAACCTGATCCCGGAAGCCGCGTACCTTGCCGGGCGGGTTGGCCGGGAAAACGTCCGCTGCCTGGCGGATTACTTCCACGTCGCCGCGAACCGGGAAAGCTGCGGGGACGTCGTTGCCTGCGCCGGGTGGATCAAGCACTGCCACATTGCCTGCCCCCGGGGAAGGGCAATTCCGCTCCCCGAGGACGGGTGGGATTACGCGCCGTTTTTCGATGCGCTGAAAACGTCCGGCTATGACTGTCGCGTCAGCGTGGAGGGAAGCGTTCCGTGGGAGGATCGTCCGGAAAAAACGCTGGCGGAGTCGCTGCGGTATATGAAAGCCTGCGCCGGTCAAAGCTGTTCCTGAACGCTTTCCATCCGCTCTTCCGAGAGATCGCCGTTTTTTTCTTTGTCAGGCGGGGCGCTTCCACGCTGTCATCCGGTAAAAAGGGGAGAAAATCGTATGCTTTACTGCGAAAACTGCCAGGTCCTCAGCCGGGACGGGAAGACTTGCCCGGTCTGCGGCGGAAAGAAACTGCGCCCGGTCCGCCCGGATGATCCGGTGCTGCTGATTACCGTCGGCGAAGAGGAGTCGGCGCGCATATCCGCGGCGTTCCAAGACGCCGCGATCCCCTGCTTTGCGCAGGCGCAGGGCGCCGGAAGCGTTCTGTCCATCCTCGGCGGACAGCCGAGAAGCACGGCGCGGCGCGTTTTTGTGCCGTTCGGCGAGGTGGAGCATGCGCGCGAGGTGCTGATCGGCATCGGCGCGCTGAAAGAGGGCGCCTCTGCGAAGCCGCCCGAACCGGAGCGGGAAGAGCAGCCCATGAGCCGCGGAAGGCGCGCCGCCGCGAGAATTTTTTTCGCCGTCGTGTTCCTGGCGGTCATATGGATCGTGGTCTATTTTTGCGACATTCTGGCAGGCTACCTCAAAAGCCTTTTCCACTGAGCCTTTGCGGGGCCGGGCGCGGGAAGAGGAAAGGGGTTCGGGCCGTGCCCGGACCGGACGAAAAAAGGGAAACGGGCCGGTCAGGCCCGTTTCCCGCGCTTTCGTTTTTGCCGTGTCCTTCTCCGGTCAGACAGACGCCGCCGGGGCTTCCGCCTTTCCGGGACGGTGTTCGCAGAGGCAGATCGCGCCGAAGATCAGCGCGCACCCGAAAAAGGTGCGCGGCGTCATCGGCTCGCGCAGAAAGATCACGCCGCACAGCGTGCCGAAAACGGATTCCAGCGACATGATGAGCGACGCCTGGGCTGGCTTCACGTTCTTTTGAGAGAAAAACTGCAGTACGGACGTGAGCATCGTGCCGAAGACTGCAAGATAGAGCAGTGAAAGGACCGTGCCCGTCCCCGGGAACGCAGGCCGCTTTTCAAAGATCAGGGCGAACGGCAGCGCCAGAAGGGCGATAAACGCCGATTCGACGATCACGGTCAGAATCGGATCGCCCTTCTCCGCATACCGGTCGACCGCGACGATCTGCGCGGCGAAACAAAGCCCGCAGAGCAGCGAGAGCACGTCGCCGATATGCATGGAGAATCCGCCCTGCAGCGAGAGAAGACCGACGCCGAAAATGCACAGGAAGGCGGAGACGACCTGAAACCGGTTCGGCCTGATATGCCGGACGATCCAGTAGAGAAACGGCACGACCACGCAGTAGACGGACGTGAGGAACGCGTTGTTTCCGGCGGTCGTGTACTGTACGCCGTAGGTTTGAAGCTCATAGCCGAGAAAGCTGAAGAATGCGATCAGGAAGCCGCCCCGCAGCTCCGCGCGGCCGATCCTTTTCAGCCGGCGGAAAAAGATCAGCGAGAGGAAAACGGCGGCCGCGGCAAAGCGCCACACGATGATGTAGGAGGGCGGCAGGGCGGAGGTCGCGTCTTTCACCACGACGAACGTGCTGCCCCAGATCATTGTGGTCAGCAGCAGGCCGAGCTTGGACCACAGCGCTTTGTTCCGGTTTGCTTTACTCATGTTTCATGCGCCACCCGCTCAGATTTTGACAAGCTGTATCATTATACCACATACCGCCATCCTGCCGCCCGCCGCAAAGAAAAATCTTTTTCGCAAGCGGTGCAAATAAAACCGGCCGAAAACAAAATTTCGGTGAGAGTGGCGGAAACGTTCTTTTCCGTCCCCTTTTCTTGTGGTATAATAAAATGACCGAGAATGTTTTTCAGCCGGCGCCGCCCGGCGGCAGCCCGCGGCAAAGGCCGGACTGCGATGCTTTCTTTTTAATCGACCGGCTGTAGGTAGATATATAGATACGATGAATTCTGGAGATGAATTGGTGCATGACAGAAATGAAGCAGCGGCCTCTCTGCGAGGGAGCTCAGTTCCGAAGCATCCGCGACGGCCGTTTCAAAACGGTGCTGATGTCCGTGCATTTTCTGCTTCCGCTCAGGCGGGAAACCGTTGCGGAAAATGCGATCCTGCCTTTCCTGCTGACGCGAGCAACGCAGCAGTACCCGGACTTTACAAAGCTGAACGAGCATCTGGCGGAGCTTTACGGGGCTTCCCTCGACGCTGACACGGAGCGGATCGGCGACGCGCAGGCGCTCACGGTTTCCGCCTCCGCCATCGCGGACCGGTACGCCCTGAACGGCGAGCGACTTTCGGACGAGCTTTCCGAGCTGCTCTGCGGCGTCTGCTTTGACCCGCTGCTGGAAGACGGCCTCTTCCCGGAGGACGGCTTCGAGCAGGAGCGCCGCCAGCTGGCCGAGACGATCGACGCGGAGTTCAACGACAAGCGCGTCTACGCGCTGCGCCGCTGCGAGGAGGTCATGTGCGCGGACGAGCCTTTCGGCGTGGGGCGCTGCGGCACGAAAGAGGGCGTCAGGCGCCTCAGGCGCGAAAGCCTTACGCCGGCGTGGGATTTTATGATCCACCATGCCCGGACGGAGGTCATGGTCCTCGGGAACTGCGACCCGGAGCCCGTCTACCGGCGGTTTGCCGCGGCTTTCCGCAAGCTCGGCAGGGCCGCCGCCGAACCGTGCCCCATGAAGGTGGTGCGGAAAGCGGGAGAGCCGAAGAGCGTCACGGAGCGCATGGATGTGGCCCAGTCGAAGCTGGTCATGGGGTTCCGGACGGGCGCTGCCGGAACGGACGAAGCGGTTCCGGCTTTCCATGTGATGAGCGCGCTTTTCGGGGCGACGCCGACTTCCAAACTGTTCCTCAATGTGAGGGAGAAGATGAGCCTCTGCTATTACTGCAGCTCTTCCTACAATTCCAACAAGGGAATCCTGGAGGTGCAGAGCGGCGTGGAGCGGAAGAATGCGGCGCGCGCGAAGGAGGAGATCCTCGCGCAGCTCGAGGCGATCCGCGGCGGCGCCTTTACGGACGCCGAGGTCGACGATACGAAGCGCTATCTGAATAATCTTCTCCATTCGTGCTCCGATTCGCTCGGCGCGATGGAATACTGGTACCTGATGCGCACCTTTTCGGATCCTGACAGGACTCCGGAACGGCAGGCGGAGCTGATCTCCGCCGTGACGCGCGACGACATCATCCGCGCGGCGGAGAACACGACGCTCGACACCGTGTATCTGCTGACGGGAAACGGGGGCGAAGCCTGATGGGGAGCACGATCCGCGAGGTCAGGAGCGAGCGCGAGGGCGACGTTTACTATGACGTCCGCCACTCCTCCGGCCTGCGCGTTTTCATTTATCCGAAGGAAAGATACAATTCCGCCTACGCGGTGTTCGGCACGAAGTACGGCTCCATCGACAACTGCTTCCGGACGTCCGGGCAGCGGGAGCCGCGCCGCGTGCCGAACGGCATCGCGCATTACCTGGAGCACAAGCTTTTCGAGAGCGAGGAGGGCGATGCGTTCGCGCGCTACGCGAAGACGGGCGCGTGCGCGAACGCCTACACCACGTTCGATAAAACGTGCTATCTGTTTTCCTGCTCGGACCATGTCTACGAGTCGCTGGAAATCCTCCTCGACTTCGTGCAGCACCCTTATTTTACGGAGCAGACCGTGAAAAAGGAGCAGGGCATCATCGGCCAGGAGATCCGCATGTACGACGACACGCCGGGCTGGCGCGTCCTGTTCAACCTCCTGGAGGCGCTGTACCACACCCACCCCGTGAAGATCGACATCGCCGGGACGACCGAGAGCATCGCCCGGATCACGCCGGCGCTCCTGTACGAATGCTACGGCACGTTTTACAACCTGAACAACATGGCGCTCTGCGTGGCGGGCGGAGTGGACCCCGATCGCGTGCTTGCCCTCTGCGACAGGATGCTCAAGCCGTCGAAGCCGGTCGCCGTCAGGCGCATTTTCGACCCGGAGCCGGAAAGCATCGTAACGCCGCGCAGGGAGCAGAAGCTCTCCGTCGCCGTACCGCTCTTCGAGCTTGGGTTCAAGGAGTCCGTCGCGGGCGGCCGCGCGGACGAGCGCCAGCTCGCCGCGACCGACATCCTGCTGGAGGCGCTGGCCGCCCCGGCTTCCCCGCTGTACCGCAGACTGCTCGACGCCGGCCTGATCAACGAGGCTTCGTTTGCAAGCGAATATTTCGAGGGGCCCGGTTACGCCTGCGTCCTTTTCGCGGGCGAGTCGAAAAATCCGGACCGGGCCGCGGAGATGATACGCGCGGAGGCGGACCGCTTCCGCCGCGAGGGCATCGGCCGCGAGGCGTTCCGCCGCGCGAAAAACGCGGTTTTCGGCCGCAACGTCGGCGCGCTGGATCAGGTGGAAAGCATCGCGAACTCGATGATCGCGATGGATTTTGCGGGCCGCGAGCTGTTTTCCTATCTTTCCGCCGTGGCGCAGACGGACGAGGCATCCGTCCTCGCGCGGCTCGACACGCAGCTACGTCCGGAGACCTCGGCGCTTTCCGTGGTCACCCCCATCGCATAAAGACCGCCCTGCATCGCAAAAATTTAGACTAAGAAGTGGTGATTGAAAATGTATCATGTTCAATTTCCCGGTCTGGGCATCGATATGACGGTCAGCCCGTATGCCTTTGAAGTCGGCGGCCACCCGTTCGCCTGGTACGGGATCATCATTGCCGTCGCGTTCCTGCTGGCTTTTCTTTATACCGTCAAAAGCTGCAAGCGGTTCCACATAGACGAGGACAAATTCACCGATGCCGTGCTGGTGGGGATTATCGGCGGCATCGTGGGGGCGCGCCTCTACTATGTCCTTTTCGACGCGAGCAGCCAGTACCTGCGGAACCCTGTCAGCGTTCTCTATATCTGGGAGGGCGGCCTCGGCATCTACGGCGGCATTATCGGCGGCCTGCTCTGCGGCGCGCTGATGGCGAAGCACCGGAAAATCAGCGTCCCGGCCGTGCTGGACCTCGCGTCCCTCGGCTTTCTGATCGGGCAGTCCATCGGCCGGTGGGGCAACTTCGTGAATCAGGAGGCGTTCGGCACGGCGACCGACCTGCCGTGGCGCATGTCCAGCGAAAATACGGCGGCCGTCTCCTCCACGGGCGTCCATCCGTGTTTCCTCTATGAATCCCTCTGGTGCCTGATCGGCTTTCTCCTGCTCCATGCTTTCAGCAGGAGACTCCGCCGGTACGACGGGCAGGTGTTCTTGCTTTACAGCCTGTGGTACGGCATAGGACGTTTCTTTATTGAGAGCCTGCGTACCGACAGCCTCATCACGCCGTATATTCCGCTTCGCGTTTCCCAGGTGGTGGCCGCCGTGGCCGTCGTCGCCTCCGCGGCGCTTCTGATCGTTTTCCGCAAGAGAACTTCCCTCACCGGCTGCGGCTCGGCGAAGATCATGGAGCTGAACTCCATCGTCGACGAAGTGACCGTGAAGCGGGCCGAAAAGAAAGCGAACCGGGAGGGGGAGTCCCCGCTCGCCGACGGCGTGAGCACGATCTTTTCTTCCGGGGAAGAAGCGGAAAAGGTGATGGCCGGCGGATCCATCCGCGAGCCGGAGCAGCCCGCGCCGGGAGAGCCGGAAGAATCTGCCCCGGGAGCCGGAGAGCCGGAAAAGGCGAAACCCGCTTCGCCGCAGGCCGGGGAACCGGCCTCGGAGCCGAAGGACGGCGCGGAAGGAAAATAGCCGGGTCCGCGTCCGCCAAGACAAGGAAAGCTCGGACAGCGTGCTGAACGGAGGAAAAATATGCCGAAAATCATAGATGGCAAAGCGATCGCGGCGGAAATTCGCGCGCAGGCCGCCGCTGAAACGGAGGCCCTTCTGCGCCGCGGCATCGCGCCGGGCCTTGCCGTCGTTCTGGCGGGGGACAATCCGGCTTCCCGCATCTATGTGACGAACAAGGAAAAGGATTGCGCCAAAACTGGAATCCGCTCGGAGGAATACGCGCTGCCGGCGGAAACGGGCGAGGAGGAGCTCCTTGCCCTTGTGCGCCGGCTCAACCGGAAAAAGGATGTGAACGGGATTCTTGTCCAGCTCCCGCTGCCGGACGGGCTGGACGAGCGCCCCGTCCTTTCGGCGATTTCCCCCGAAAAGGACGTGGATGCGTTCCACCCGGAAAATGTGGGCAGAATCCTGATTGGGAACTACGTTTTCGCGCCGTGCACGCCGGCCGGCGTCATGGAGATGCTGCGCCATGAGAAGATCCCGGTGGAGGGGAAGAACTGCGTGGTGATCGGCCGCAGCAATATCGTGGGAAAGCCGATGGCCGCGCTTCTGCTGCATGCGAACGGCACGGTGACGGTCTGCCACAGCAGGACACGGGACCTGCGCGGGATCTGCGCGCGGGCGGATATCCTCGTGGCGGCCGTCGGCAGGCCGAAATTCGTCACGGCGGATATGGTGAAACCCGGCGCGGTCGTGATCGACGTCGGCATGGACCGCGACGAAAACGGGAAGCTGTGCGGCGACGTGGACTTCGCCGGCGTGGAGCCCGTGGCGTCGCGCATCACGCCCGTGCCCGGCGGCGTGGGGCCGATGACGCGCGCCATGCTGCTGAAAAATACCATCACGGCGGCAAAAATCCAGAACGGGATTTCAGAGCTGTGACGGTCGAGAGGAATGCGATGGGCACTCTTTTAAGCACCATCCGGTCTCCGGCGGACCTGAGGAAGCTTACGCCCCGCCAGTTGGTCCAGCTCTGCGCGGAGGCCCGCACCTGCATCATCCGCACGGTTTCCGCAAACGGCGGGCATCTCGCTTCCAACCTCGGCGCGGTGGAGCTTACCGTCGCGCTGGAGCGCGTTTTCAGCGCGGCAAACGACCGCATCGTGTGGGACGTGGGGCATCAGTCCTACACGCACAAGCTTCTGACGGGGCGCGCCGGCAAGTTTTCGACGATCCGCACGCAGGGCGGGCTCTCCGGCTTTCCAAACCGCAGGGAAAGCCCGTACGATCCGTTTACCTGCGGGCACAGCAGCACTTCCATTTCTTCCGCCCTCGGCCTTGCAAAGGCGAAAGAGCTTTCCGGGCAGCCCGGCTACGTCGTCGCCGTGATCGGCGACGGCGCGCTGACCGGCGGCCTGGCTTACGAGGGCCTGAACAACGCGGGCCGTCTGCACCGGAATTTCATCGTGGTCCTCAACGACAACAAGATGTCGATTTCCCGCAACGTCGGTTCCATGGCCAGTTATCTTTCCAGGATCCGCACGGAGCCTTCCTATTTCCGCATCAAGGGAAGCGTGGAGCAGGCCCTCGACCAGATCCCGATCCTCGGGGAACCGATGCATCATGCGCTGACGCGCTCCAAGGCCGTTGTGAAGCAGCTGCTGTACAACAGCACGATTTTCGAGGATATGGGGTTTTATTACTATGGGCCGTTCGACGGCCACGACGTCAACAAGCTCGTGGAAGTCTTTGCCAACGTGAAAAGCATCAGCCACCCGGTCCTTCTCCATGTGATCACCCAGAAAGGGAAGGGCTATTATTACGCGGAACGCAACCCGGACGCTTTCCACGGCGTTTCCGGTTTTAATATCCGCACGGGAAAGTGCGCAGCCTCGGCCGCGACGTTCTCCTCCGTCTTCGGCGACACCATCTGCGAATTCGCCGACAAGGACCCGCGCATCTGCTGCGTGACCGCCGCGATGCAGACGGGCACTGGCCTGACGCGTTTCGCCCGGAAATATCCCCGCCGCTTTTTCGACACCGGCATCGCGGAGGAACACGCGGTCACTTTCTGCGGCGGCCTTGCCGTGGGCGGGATGCTGCCCGTTTTTGCGGTATATTCGTCCTTTTTGCAGCGCGGATACGACCAGCTCGTCCACGACGTCGCCCTTCAGGGCGTCAAGGCCGTGCTGGCTGTGGACCACGCCGGCGTCGTCGGAGAAGACGGCCAGACGCACCAGGGCATCCTGGACGCCGCGTATCTGGGGACCATCCCGGGCGCCTCGGTGTATTCGCCGGCTTATTACGACGAGCTGCGGTCCTGCCTGCGCATGGCCCTGTATGAGAGCCCCGGCCTTGCCGCGGTGCGCTATCCGCGCGGGAGCCAGCTTTTCCGCCCGGCGGATTTCAGGCCCGGCGGCGGGAATTTCGACCGGTACGGTGCCCCGGGCGCGGAGATCGCGATCGTGACTTACGGCAGGATTTTTTCCTACGCGTGCCTCGCCGTTTCCAAGTTGGCGGAGAGCGGCGTGCGCGCGGGCATCGTCAAGCTCAACCGCATCCTTCCGGTCGGCGAGGACGCGGTTCGGGCCGCGTCCGAAGCGAAAGACGTCTTTTTCTTCGAGGAAGGCGTCGCGCGCGGCGGCGTGGGGGAGTGCTTTGCGTTCCTGCTCGGACGGGCGGGTTTCCGGGGGAAATTCCACCTTCGCGCGATCGACGGTTTTGTGCCGCACGCGACGATGGCGGAGACGCTTCGTTCCCTCGGGCTCGACGACGCGGGGATGGTTCGATTTATTTTAACGGAGTGCGCGCATCATGAGTAAAATCAGACTGGACAGCCTTCTGTTCCGCCGCGGCCTTGCCGAAAGCAGGGAAAAGGCGCGGATCGCCATCATGACGGGCGAAGTGTACGTCGACGGCCAGAAACAGGATAAGCCGGGCACGCAGGTTTCCCCGGACGCAAGGCTGGAAGTGCGCGGCGAAAAGCTCCGCTACGTCAGCCGCGGCGGCCTGAAGCTGGAGAAGGCGCTTGCCGTTTTCCCCATCGACCTGCGCGGCAGGACGGTCATGGATATCGGTGCCTCCACGGGCGGATTTACGGACTGTATGCTCCAAAACGGCGCGAAAAAGGTTTATGCCGTGGACGTCGGTTACGGCCAGCTTGCCTGGAAGCTCCGCACCGATCCGCGCGTGGTGAATCTGGAGCGGACCAACGTGCGCTACCTCACGCCGGAGCAGGTTCCGGAAAAAGTCGATTTTTTCAGCGTGGACGTGGCGTTCATTTCGCTGAGACTCGTGCTCCCCGTCGCCCGGCGCTTTTTGGCGGAAAACGGCTGTGCGGTCTGTCTCATCAAGCCGCAGTTCGAAGCCGGGCGGGAAAAGGTGGGCAAAAAGGGCGTCGTGCGCGACCAAGCCGTCCACAGGGAAGTCGTCCGCAGCATCGCGGATTTCGCGTATGCCGGCGGGTTTTCCGTGGCCGGCCTGGACTTTTCCCCGGTCAAGGGGCCGCAGGGCAATATCGAGTATCTGATGTTCCTGCGCAAATCCGACGCTCCGGCGATGGAGATTCCGGACATCGGCGCGCTGGTGGAACGCTCGCACCGGGTCCTGAACGGAGGCGAAGATCCGTGAGAATAGCCGTTTTGCCCAATCTGACCAGGGAGAAAGCGCGGTACCACACGGAGCGCCTGATTTCCCGCCTGCACGGCCTGGGGACGGAAGTCCTGATGCAGAGCTGCTTCCAGGGCGACTTCCCGGAAAACTGGATCATGTTCTTCGATGATTTCGACGGGATGATCCGCGCCTGCGACGTTATGGTGGTCCTCGGCGGCGACGGGACGATTATCCATAACGCGCGCCACGCCGCGGCTTTCGACAAGCCGATTCTCGGCGTGAACGTGGGGAGGCTCGGCTTCCTGGCGGAGCTGGAAACGGACGAATTCGACGAACTGGAGAAGCTGGTGGCGGGAAATTACCGCACCGAGGACCGCATGATGCTCGAGATCCGGTACGCGGAAGACGGGCGCGAAAAGAAATGCGCAGCTCTGAACGACGCGGTGATTTCCCGCGGCGCGATGGCGCCGATGCTCGACTTTCACGTCGGATTCAACGGGCAGACGGTGTGCAACTACCGGGGGGACGGGCTGATCGTCGCGACGCCGACCGGCTCCACCGCTTACTCGCTTTCCGCCGGCGGGCCGATCGTCGACCCGAATCTCGCATGCCTGCAGCTCACGCCGGTCTGCTCCCATTCGCTCCTCACGCGGCCCGTCGTTTTCGGGCCGGACGCGCGCCTGACCGTTCGGGCGTGCTGCCGAACGCCAGGCGAAGCCTTTCTTGTGATGGACGGTGAGATTTTCGTCCGGATGGATTTGTCCCGTGCGGTCGAATTCCGCCGCGCGCAAAAGACGGTGCGCGTGATTCGGTTGAAAGATCGGAACTTTTATGATATTGTCAATGAAAAGCTTGGCAGCGGGAGGAATGAGTCTTGAAACAGAAACGGCAGGAGAAGATCCTTGAGCTTGTGGAGCGGTATTCCATCGATACGCAGGAAGAGCTCCTCCGACGATTGAGGGAAGCGGGTTTCAATGTGACGCAGGCCACCATCTCCCGCGACATCAAGGAGCTTCGCCTGCTCAAAACGCTTTCCGCGGACAGGAAATACCGCTATGCCCCCGCGAAAGAGGAGATGCGCGAGAGCGCGCTGAAGCTTCAGGCGCTGTTCGCGGATTCCGTCATTTCCATCGGGTGCGCCCAGAACATCGTCTGCGTAAAGTGCCTCTCCGGCGTGGCGAACGCCATCTGCGCGGCGTTCGACGCGATTCGCTGGGAGGACGTGGTCGGCACGATCGCGGGAAACGACACCATTTTCATTCTCTCGCAGACGGATGAGACGGCAAAAAAACTTGCGGACCAATTGAAAACAATGGTCGGGTGATTTTTCATGCTTTCGCAGCTCTATGTCGAGAATATCGCCGTGATTGAAAAGCTTTCCGTCGATTTCCACGCGGGGTTCAGCGCCCTGACGGGGGAAACCGGCGCCGGCAAATCGATTTTGATCGATTCCATCGGCGCCATTCTGGGGCAGCGCACTTCGCGCGGCCTGGTGCGGACCGGGGCGAAGTCCGCGCTGGTCAGCGCCGCTTTTTCCGGCGTGGGGGAGAAAGCGGCGGCGAAGCTTGCGGAGCTCGGCCTTTCCGCGGAGGAGGACGGCACGCTCGTCATCCAGCGGGAGATCGGAGCCGACTCGAAGTCGAGCTGCCGCATCAACGGCAGGCCCGCGACCGTCTCCATGCTCAAGGAGATCGCCCCGTTCCTCGTCAACATCCTCGGGCAGCACGAGAGCTACGGCCTGCTTTCCCCGGAAAACCACATCGGCTATCTGGACGACATGGGTTTGCCGCGGGAGCTGTTCGAGCGCTACACCGCGGCTTTCACCGAGGCGAAACGCCTGCGCCGCGAGCTGGATTCCCTTACGCTGGACGACGCGCAGAAGGCCCGTCGGATCGACCTGCTCACCTACCAGATCAACGAACTGGAAGCGGCCGACCTGAAGGCGGGCGAGCAGGAGGAACTGGAGCGCCGCCGGTCGCTGTACCGCAACGGAGCAAAGATCGCCGCGGCCGTCGCCGGCGCGAAGGAGGCGCTGGACGGCGGAGAGGAAACGGAAGGGGCGGTTTCCGCCGTTTCCGACGCCGCGGGCCGGCTGGGCGAGGCGGAGCGCTATCTGCCGGAGCTGCACGCCCTTTCCGAGAGGCTGCAGGGCATCGCCTACGACCTGGAAGACTGCAGCGCGGAGCTGCGCGGCTACACCGACCAGACGGAGTTCGACCCCGCCGAGCTGGACCGCGTCGAGGCGCGGCTCGACGCGCTTTACCGTCTCGGGCTGAAATACGGCGGCTCGGTGGAGAACATGCTCCGCTATTTGGAGACGAGCCGGGCGGAGCTGCTGAAGATCCAGACCTCCGACGAAACGGCGGCGCGTCTGCGCAAGGAGTACCGGAAGAGCGCGTCCGAGGCGCAGAAGCTCGCGCTCGCCGTCTCCGCGTGGCGGGAGGAAGCGGGGCGGCGCTTCGCCGGGCAGGTGAAGGCGGAGCTGGAGTTCCTGAACATGCCCAACGTCGCGTTCGAGGTCCGCCAGGAGCGCTGCCCGCTGAACGCGCGGGGCTGCGACCGCGTGGAGTTCCTGATCTCCACGAACGCCGGGGAGCCCGCGAAGCCGATCGCGAAGATCGCCTCCGGCGGCGAGCTTTCCCGCATCATGCTGGCCGTAAAAACCGTTCTGGCGGGGAAGGACGAGGTCGGCACGCTGATCTTCGACGAGGTGGACGCCGGCGTGAGCGGCGGCGCGGCGCAGAAGATCGGCCTCAAGCTGCGCGAGGTCTCGGCGGACCGTCAGGTCGTCTGCGTGACGCACCTTGCCCAGATCGCCGCGCTGGCCGACACGCAGTACCTGATCCGCAAGCAGGTGCGCGGCGGGAAAACGTACACCGAGGTCGAGGAGCTGGACGACGAAGGCCGCAGGCAGGAGCTTGCGCGCATCATCGGCGGCGCGAAGATCACGCCGCTCACGCTGCAGAATGCGGCGGAGATGCTGCGCCTTGCGCGCCGGGAGGGCGGAAACTCTTGACAGATCGCCGCCGCGCGCCTATAATAAAAGCCATCGGCGACGAGGGGAAGAAGTACGCCGGCGCTTTCCGGTGCAGAGAGCCCGTGGCACGGTGCGAACGGGAGCGGGGCGCGGCGGAAATACGTCCCGGAGCCGCCGGGCCGAAAGCGTTCCGCCGCCGCGCGGGGGAACGCAGTAAGCCCGGCCGCGTGCGCGCGTTACCGCGCGGGGGTATGGCGTTCCCGTACCCGTGGAGACCGCAGCCGCGAGGCTGCGGCAAACTGAGGTGGTACAGCGGTGAGATTCCGCCCTCTGCAGATTATTTTTGCAGGGGGCGTTTTTCGTAGCCTCCTGCGGAGAAAATGGAGGAAAAAAAGATGGGAGTTTACGAGGAACTGAAAGAGCGCGGCCTGATCGCGCAGACAACGGACGAAGAGCAGGTGCGCGACCTGCTCGACAACCGGAAAACGGCGTTCTACATCGGGTTCGACCCGACCGCGGACAGCCTGCACGTGGGGCATTTCATCCCGATCATGGTCGCGGCGCACCTGCAGAGGGCCGGCCATAAGCCGATCATGCTTTTCGGCGGCGGCACGGGGATGGTCGGCGACCCCAGCGGAAAGACCGATATGCGCCGGATGCTCACCAAAGAGGAGATCGCGCACAACATCGCCTGCTTCCGGAAGCAGATGTCGCGCCTCGTCGATTTTTCCGGCGGAAAGGCGGTCATGGCGAACAACGCGGACTGGCTTTCCAACCTGAATTATATCGAGTTCCTGCGCGACATCGGCGTGTGCTTCTCCGTGAACCGGATGCTCGCCGCGGAGTGCTACAAGCAGCGCCTGGAGCGCGGCCTCACGTTCTTCGAGATGAACTACATGGTGATGCAGGGCTACGACTTTTTGGAGCTTTACCGCCGCTACGGCTGCAGGCTGGAAATCGGCGGGGACGACCAGTGGAGCAACATCATCGGCGGCGTGGAGCTGATCCGCCGCAAGGAGAACGCCGCCGCCTGCGGCATGACCGTCTCGCTGCTGACGAACAGCGAGGGGAAGAAGATGGGCAAGACGGAGCGGGGCGCCGTATGGCTCGACCCGGAAAAGACCTCCCCGTTCGATTTTTACCAGTACTGGCGGAACGTCGGCGACGCGGACGTCGTGAAATGCCTGAAAATCCTCACGTTCCTCCCGTTGGCGCAGATCGCCCAGTTCGAGGGGCTGGAAGGAAAGCAGCTCAACGACGCGAAGGAGCTCCTCGCCTACGAGGTCACGCGGCAGATCCACGGCAAAGAGGAAGCGGAGAAAGCCCGCGGCGCGGCGCGCGCGATCTTCGGGCAGGGGACCGGAGCGGCGGATATGCCCGCGACGGAGCTTGCCGCCTCCGACCTTGCGGACGGGCGGATCGGCGTGCTGGACCTGTTGGTGAAGGCGAAGCTCGCTCCCTCCAAAGCGGAGGCGCGGCGCCTTGTGGCGCAGGGGGGCGTCGCCGTGGACGGCAAAAAAGTCGAGGGGAACGCCGCGGCGCTGACCGCCGCCGACTTCACGAAGCAGGACGGGAACTATATAATCGTGAAAAAGGGAAAGAAAGTTTTCCACAAGGTGATCCTGATCGGCTGATTTCGGGGCGATGTCCCGGTCCGGCGCAAACCCGCCGGACCGGGACATGGCTGCGGGGGAGGAAGTTCCGTTGACAAGAAGACACGCTCTTTGGGTTGCGCCCGCGCTGACGGCGATCCTGATGCTTTCCGTATACGCGGCCTTCGGGCTGTATCCGTTCGGAACGGGCACGGTCGCATGGTGCGACATGAAGCAGCAGGTCATCCCGTTCCTTCTCGATTTCCGCAATATCATGACCGGCGGCGCGGATATGTTCCTGAACCTCCAGAATGCGGGCGGCATGAATTTCTGGGGCGTGTTTCTCTTTTTCATCAGCAGCCCGTTTACGTTCCTCGTCCTTCTCATCCCGAAAAGCGGAATTTATCTTTTCGTGAATATCCTGCTGATCCTCAAGATGATGACGTGCGCGCTGACGGCCGGCGTTTGGTTCCGCCGGAAGTTTTCAAACCTCACGGCGCTGCAGGCGGCGGCGCTTTCCCTGATGTACGCGTTTTGCGGCTACACGATGTTCTATTACCAGAACATCGTCTGGCTGGACATGATGTACCTGTTCCCGCTCCTGATGATCGGCCTGGAAAAGCTTGCGGAGGAGGAGCGCCCGCTCTGCTATACGCTTGTTTTCGCCGCGATGCTGACGGTGAACTTCTACCTTTCCTACATGGTCGTCGTTTTCCTGATCCTCGGGGCGGGCATTTACCTGCTCCTCTGCGTCCCGAAGGGGCAGCGCGGCGGGAAGCTCCTGACTTTCGGCGCCGCGACGCTCGTCTCCGCCCTGATGACCGGCGTCGTCTGGCTCCCGTCGCTTTTGCAGTACCTTTCCTCGGCGCGGACGGGGGATCTGCTTTCCAGCCTGCGGTCCGGCTCGCTGCTTGCGGATGTCGACACGACGCTCCCCGTGCTTCTCTGCACGGGCGCCGTGTTCGCCGGCGCCGCCATCGTCCTGGCGCTGCGCGGGTACCGCGCGCCGAAAACCCGCTGGCTCGTCTGGATGCTTTTTCTGACGGCCGTCCCGGTCTTCCTGGAGCCGGTCAACAAGATGTGGCAGACGGGGAGCTACCAGTCTTTCCCGGTTCGGTACGGCTATATCCCGGTGTTCCTCGGCCTCACGCTCTTCGCCTCCTGCGTTTCGGCCGCGAACCGCGGGCGGGACCGCCTTGCCGGCGGGGCCGTGCCGCTTGCCGTTTCCGCCGCAGCGGTGGCCGTCGCCGCCTTCTGCGCCGGGTGCGTCCTGCGGTACGGCTTCAACGACGCGGCGGTCTACACGCACACGCTTTGGGGCGACCTGACCAGCCTGCGCATCCTGCTGCTTTTTGCGGCGGTGACCGGCACCGGCTACCTGACGCTTTTCCTGGAACGCCGCTACGGCCGCATCGGGCGCGCGGCGTTCTCCGTCCTGCTCTGCATCCTCGCGGCGGTGGAATCCATCTTCTCCGCGGATATTTACATCGGCTCCGCAGGCAACCGCGCGGATGCGTACGATCCGGTCCTGAGCCTGGGGGACCGGATCGGCGACGATTCCCTGTACCGCGTGAAGCTGAACCGGAAATACTTCGACGTGAACCTGCTCGGGAGCGTCGGCTACAACTCGATGAGCCACTACACGTCGCTGACGTCCAAGGATTATCTGTTCGCCATGAAAAAGCTCGGCTACTCCTCGTACTGGATGGAGGTCGGCTCCAACGGCGGCACGAAGCTGACCGACGCCGTGCTCGGCAACAAATACACGATCTATCTCGCGGGCGGTTCCCCGGCGGGTGCGAAGACCGTCTTCTCCAACGGCCAGTTCGAGATCGCGGAGAACGCCCCGTCGCTGCCGATCGGCTTCGTGATGAAGTCCGACCGGATCGCGGACCTGGAGCAGCTGCCGGACGGCACGCGCTTCCAGACGCAGGAAGCCCTGTTCCGGTCTCTGTTTTCCTCCGGCGAATCCCTGTTTACGGAATACCAGCCGACGGCGCTCGAAAACGTGACGCTGAAGCGGACGGACCGGTACCGGCTCACGGTCCGGAACGGCAGCCCGATGGGCGTCCTCACCTATTCCATCCCGGTAAAGGGCAGGCAGACGCTGTATTTCGACTGTTTCGACCGGCTCACGAACCATCTCTCCGAGCCGATCAATTCCAGCTTTACCGTCGTGGTGAACGGGCGCGAGGTGGAGCTGGACTATCCGTCCCAGGCGGATAACGGCCTGATCGACCTCGGAACCTATGCAGACTGCACGGTCGAGGTGAAGATCGGCGTCCGAAAAGACGTTTCCGCGCAATCCTTCGGCCTTGCCGGCCTGCGGGACGGCGTGCTCGACCGGGCGGTCGCGGCGGCTGCCCCGGCATCCCTCTCGCAGAGCGGAAACACGCTTGCCGGCACGGCGTTCGCCGACGCGGGCGACGAGTACCTTTTCCTGCCGGTCTCGTACGCCGCGGGCTTTTCCGCCGAGGTGAACGGGAAGCCCGCCGAGGTCTCGCGCGTGTTCGATTCCTTCCTCGCCGTGAAGCTCGAAAAGGGGGAGAACCGCGTCTCCGTCTCCTATCTGCCGGCCGGTTTCCGGCCGGGGCTGGCGCTTACCATAGCGGGCCTGCTGTGCCTGGCGGTCTGCGTCGCCGCCCGCAGAAAGGGGAAGCGGTTTCCCCGCGCGGGGTTCTGGCCGGCGGCGTTCACGGCCCTCTTCGCCGTTTTGTTCGCGCTCGTCGCGTTCCTGATCTATGTTTTCCCGCTCGCCGTCTACTTCACCGGATAACAAAACGAGCCGCCCCCCGGCTTTGCCGAGGGGCGGCTGTCTGCGCGGCTCCGGG
>DHAI01000098.1:23626-23814 GCA_002397355.1 Ruminococcaceae bacterium UBA4958
AGCTGCAGCACGCCCTGCGGCTGCGTGTTCGCCTGGGCGAGCATCGCGGTGGCAGCCTGCGAGAGGATCTGGTTCTTGGTCATTTCGACCATCTCGGAGGACATGTCCACGTCGCGGATGCGGCTTTCGGCGGAGGTCAGGTTCTCGCTCGTGGTGCTCAGGTTGTTGACCGTGTGCTCCAGGCGGTT
>DHAI01000111.1:0-1251 GCA_002397355.1 Ruminococcaceae bacterium UBA4958
CCGCGCCGGACCGGACGGAAATCATTCCGGAGGACGTGTGACTGTTATCGCTGCCGGAATAGGCAATCGGCGCTCCGCTTTTGCGGGCGCCGATTTTTTATAGTTAACAGGATGAACGAAAACACTTTTATTACGGTCCGTTGCAGCGAGACCACATAAAGCGAAGCGCAGCAAGCATATAGATTTCCCTGGGGGTGGTGGACTTGAAGACGAAGGGGACCATTTGGGTACCGGCCGCGGCACTGTCAATCTGCTGCGCCATTTTTCTGGGCCTTTCCTGCGCGGCATACGGGCGCCTCAGCAAAATGGCCTCCGTATCCGCGGCAGGAAAAGCTCGCACCATTGTGATCGACGCCGGCCATGGGGGAGAAGACGGGGGCGCCACCGGAAAGGGAAACGAGTCGGAAAAGAACATCAATCTTGCGATTGCAAAAGATGTGCAGCAGATTCTTACCGCCTCCGGCTATCGGGTTGTAATGACGCGAACAAGCGATGCGGCACTCTCCGATCCGCTGAAAACGGTGCATGAGAGAAAAACCAGCGATATCCACAACCGTATGAAGATCGTCGAGGCCCAGGGAGACTGTATCTTTCTGAGCATCCACCAGAATTATTTTGAGCAGGAAAAATACAACGGCACTCAGGTTTTCTACTCAAAGAATAACCCGGAAAGCAAGGACCTTGCGGAAGCGATTCGCAGCCGCGTGATCTCGCTTCTTCAAAAGGACAACACGCGGGAGGTAAAACCCGCCACCGACTCTATTTACCTGCTCTGGCACGCAAAGGTTCCGGCCGTTTTGGTAGAATGCGGCTTTCTTTCCAATGTGGAGGAAGCGAAAAAACTGAACAACAGTGATTACCAGCAAAAAATGGCATTCGCCATTTGCTGCGGCTTGCTGGATTATTGCAGCGCAGAGAGTTAGATCCTTGTATTGCGCGGCCCGATCGAATATAATGGAGGAAATCCGAATGGAAACGAATGAAGGTTAAGGGTATGCCGGGAAAGGTAAAAAACGTATACGTTTGCTCCGAGTGCGGTTTTGAATCGGCCAAATGGTTTGGAAAGTGCCCCGGGTGCGGGAAATGGAACACCATGATCGAGGAGGTTCGGGAAACTTCTCCCAAAGGCAATTCGATTTCCGCTCAGCGCCGTGCGCCCGTGCGGGCTGTTCCCATTTCGCAGATCAGCACGTCGGAAGAAGAGCGCTACCACACGGGAATCAACGAAATGGACCGCGTCCTCGGCGGCGG
>DHAI01000111.1:1457-4530 GCA_002397355.1 Ruminococcaceae bacterium UBA4958
TCTTTGAAAATTCTTTACGTATCGGGGGAGGAATCCGCAAGGCAGATCAAGCTGCGCGCGCAGCGCCTCGGGGTGAACAACGACAACCTCTATATTCTGACGGAAACGGATATCCAGGCCGTGATCGAGCAGATCCGTACGGACAAGCCCGACCTTGTGATGATCGACTCCATCCAGACGATGAACTGCACGGACCTGAGTTCGTCGCCCGGCAGCGTTTCGCAGGTGCGGGAATGCACGGCGGCGGTCATGCGCGTGGTAAAAGCGCTGGAGATTCCGACGATTCTCGTCGGCCATGTCAACAAGGACGGGGCGATTGCCGGGCCGAAAGTTTTGGAGCATATCGTGGACACCGTGCTGTACTTCGAGGGAGACCGGCAGATGTCCTACCGGATTCTCCGCGCGGAGAAGAACCGGTACGGTTCCACAAATGAGATCGGCGTATTCGCGATGGAGGAAAACGGACTGCGGCAGGTGGAAAACCCGTCCCTAGCGCTTCTTTCAGGGCGCCCGACGAACGTATCCGGCACTTGCGTCACCTGCGTTATGGAAGGCTCCAGGCCGATCCTTGCGGAGATACAAGGCCTTGCAACTTCTTCCGGCTATGGAACGCCGCGCAGGATGTCGACCGGGTTCGACTATAACCGGATGTCCCTCCTGTTGGCGGTACTGGAGAAGCGGGCGGGTTTTTACTTTGCGAATCTCGACGCCTATGTAAACGTGGTAGGGGGGCTTCGACTTGACGAGCCCGCCAGCGATCTCGCGGTAGCGCTTTCCCTTGTTTCCAGCCTGAAAGACAGGCCGATCGCGGAAAAAACGATCGCTTTCGGCGAGATCGGCCTGGCAGGAGAAATCCGCGCTGTCGCGCACGCTGAAGCGCGGATCAGCGAAGCGAACAGACTCGGTTTCCGCAGGTGCGTCCTCCCGTACCAAAGCCTGAAACACATTGCCCGCCGCTACGAACCGATCGAGCTGGTCGGCGTCAAAAACGTAAGGGAGGCGTTTTCGGCTGCTGTGGAACCTGACGATCATTCTCGCCGCGCTGAGTGACCTTGATACAGTGAACACAGCCGTCTCCCTTGTAATTCGTAATGGCGGACGGCATTTCCAACTGGCAGTAACCGTCTTTTTGGTAAACACAGTCAATATCGCATTGGATCAGGCTCATTTCGTTTTCACCCCTCGGCGTTAGTTTAAGACAACGGAGTGAAATTATTCCTGGAATTGTCCCGAATAAAACTAATATTTTGCATGTCCCTATCAAAGAATAAGTCGGGAAGGGGAGATGCAGATGAAAAAGTATGTACTCTTATATACCTTTACAGCCGGTGCTATTCTGTCAATCTTATTTGCTGGAAAAGCTGTTGTCAGTTCCATTGTGCCTGTCACGACTGTAAAGCTAAATGCATGTACAGCGGAGAATTATGTCGTTTGCTCCGGAAAAGTGGAACCTCTGGAAGAAACCAACGTTTACCCGGATTATTCCGGAGTTGTCGAACAGGTCCTTGTCAATGTTGGAGACAAGGTCGCTAAAGACGCGCCAATTATGCAAATCAAAAGGGCAACGGAACCCACTGGAACGGCCAGCTCTTCTGTGCCTGCTGACAGCGAGAATTACTCCCAATACTCTCAATACTTAAGTGGCCTGACTTCCAGCCAGATCAACGATATTGCAGACGCTCTTTCTTCCGGATCATCCCTGCCGCCGTCTTCATCCGCTTCATCCCTGCCGCCCGAAGCGGAATCTTCCGGCGGAACCACTACAACCACCACATATCTTCTGAGGTCGCCGGCTGCAGGGGTGATAAAGTCCCTCGCGGCTTCCAAACCCGGAGACTACGTCGCAAGCGGAAGTCCGGCCGCCGTCATCTGCGAAAGCGAAGGGCTGCGAGTGCGTTTGTCCATCGACGAGTCTCAAGTGTCCGACTTGAAAAAAGGGCAGAAAGTTCAGATTTCCGGCGTGGGTTTCAACAGCACTTATTATGGGAGCATCATCAGCATCGCTTCGGAAGCAAAACAACTGATATCCACAACCGGACAGGAAACGGTCGTGGAAGCGCTGGCAAGCGTCGATCATCCCGGGAGCGATATTCTGCCGGGCTTCAACGCGAAAGCGAAGATAACGACCTCACAAAACAGCAACGCTTTGGTGATCCCATATGAAGCGGTCCGCGAAGACGCAGACGGAAAAGAGTTTGTCTATATTATTACCGGGGGACGGGCGAAAAGGCGAAACGTCGTAACCGGAAAAGAACTGGACACTGGATTCGAAGTAAAGAGCGGACTTCGTGAAAACGATCTGGTCATCACAAATCCCGACGCCGTGCATGACGGGGTAAAAATTGTCCAGACCACTGTCGGAAAGAGTGAGAGCAGTGAATGACTTTATCAAAAGCGTTTTCCGCAATTTTGAGAGAAAACGTTTCCGCACTTTCCTGACCGTTCTCGGCATTGCGATCGGCGTTGCTTCCGTGGTAATCATTTCGGATATCAGCCAGTGCGGCGCAAACGCCGTCACGGGAGAAATGGACAGCCTCGGAATGAGCGGGCTGATGATAACAAAATCGATAGACGACAAAAGCATTTCTCTCGCTGAACAGGACCTCAAACAGATTTCCGGGATGACGCAGGTAGAGCTTGCAACGCCGGTTTTGACGGCAAATACGCAGATCATGACAAGGGACGGCAATACAAATGCCATTCTTTGGGGCGTTGACTCCAACGCAGCGAATATCGTATCCCTTACAACCGTTTATGGCAGGCTTTTCAGCCGGAAGGACGTCAATACTTCCGCCAATGTTTGCCTGGTAGATGAAGAACTCTCTCAAAAGCTTTACAGCCGGAAAAATATTATTGGGAAGAAAATTGAGCTGTCCTACGGAGGTTCTGGTCAGGAGTATACCGTAGTTGGAATTATAAAAACGGGTTCCGGACTTTTGCAAAACCTGATTGGAGATTACATTCCGACATTTATTTACGTACCGTATACAACAGTGCAAAAGGTGAACAGTCGGACCGATTTTGACCAGATCATTGTCAAGCTGAAGCCAGATACGAATTCAGAGAACACCGG
>DHAI01000111.1:4795-5192 GCA_002397355.1 Ruminococcaceae bacterium UBA4958
GCAAGTCTCAGTATTATGACGGTAATGACAGTTTCCGTAACGGAACGGACGAGGGAGATCGGAATCAAGAAGGCTTTGGGAGCTACAAACGCAGCGATTATGGCGGAATTTCTTTGGGAGGCGGTTTTGCTTTCTGTGATCGGCAGCGCTGCGGGAATTGCTGTGGGATGCGGGATGTCCTGGCTCCTGTCCTTGTACCTGCATACGCAGTTTGCGGTCCGACCGGACATTATGGCCATTGCTTCGCTATTCGCCATACTCTCCGGCGTGATTTTCAGCGTGAGTCCGGCTCTTCAGGCATCGCGCCTGCGCCCGGTTGATGCGCTGCGGCAGGACTAGCAAGGACCACGGGGGAAAACCTTGAATTCAAGCGGCCCGATCGAGGGGACGCTACATA
>DHAI01000065.1 GCA_002397355.1 Ruminococcaceae bacterium UBA4958
TAGCTGATTGATTTCACTCATAGGCTGAGTTTTGAACACCGAATAGAAAAATTGGAACAGCGGTTTAGCATTTTCAGACTACATCAGTTGACCCGTGCAATAGATTGTGATATTCTATACTACAATATGAATATGGTTTACCGCTCAATGGTGATAACTATACTCATAAAAACAGGCAAAAGTACCTAATAAATGGATATGCCAAAACATCAAGAAATGGCTCTGCTATTGTGTTGCCTATACCTATTATATATAGGAAGATAATTCACAACGAGTGGGGTTACAGCAACAAGGTCCTCGACCTCATCCAGCACATGCACAGCGTAGACCACGCATAATCCGGCCGAAGCCTGACTGATTAAGAATCGACGGCGCCCCCTGCTGAAGTGTTTTCCACTTTGGCAGGGGGCGCCTTTTTGCGCACGGGGCCGGGGGAAGGGGAAAAAGTGCTCCGGCGGTAAAAAAAGAACTCCCGGGGCGATGCGTCCCGCGGAGCCGGAAGATGATCTTATTTTGCGTCCCTTAGGGGCTGCCGTTGGCTGAAGCGGCTTTCAGGAACCGATGGGAAGGATTTTGCACTGCAGGAGATACCCGGATTTCGGCAGGTCCTTTTGATAGTTCCGCTGGATGCGGTTCAACGGAAAGACGCCGTTTTCGGCCGAGGTGAACTGCAGCAGGAGAATGTACTGGGTTGCGCTGTAACGGCTGAAAATATCCCCTTTCCGCAGCGAGGCGGCGATGATTTCCTTCATCCTCAGCATGATCTTCTTCTGCCGCCCGTCGTCCGGCGGGTGGCCCGCCGCCGGAAACAGCGTGATCAGGCTGAGCTGCACCTGGATGCCGCCGCGCGAGCATTCTTCCCGCTTCAGGCAGTAAAGCCGCTTGAAAGCGTCGTATTCGCAGTAGAACGCGCCGCTTGCGCACACCTGGTCGAGGTCCGCCTGGATGGAGACGGCGTCCGCGCTCTTGGTGTCCTCGTTTTTCAGGACGGCCTCGTACGCCTCGGTCATTTCCCGGCCGGGGGAAACGTCCAGGCTGTTCCGGTACATCTCCGCCGTGTCCAGGTAGTGCTTCTTCGCCTCTTTGACCGCGCCGACCTCCGCCAGCGCGCGGATCATGGCGGTATGCAGCCCGTCTTCGTACGGGTCCATGATCAGGGCGCGTCCGCAGAGGTCCAGAATATCCCACGGACGCCCGAGACGCTGATCAATCGCGGCGGCCTCCAGGCACATCGCCGTGTATTTGGAGTGGTAGTAGGTGTCCAGCACCATGACCCACGGGGCGGAGGCCTCTTCCGGGAGGAACTGGCCGCCGTAAAGGCGGATCGCTTTCTCCAGCAGGGGCAGGCGGGAGGCGTCGCCGCCGCTGCGCGAGTCCCGGTAGCAGCGCTTGAAGACGTCCGCGTCGATCTCCGCCGGGACCGCGCGGTTCCAGCGGTAGGAGCCGTCGCCGGCCACGATCAGGTCGGAACCCTTCACG
The DNA here is from genome assembly GCA_002397355.1 of Ruminococcaceae bacterium UBA4958. GTDB lineage: Bacteria > Bacillota > Clostridia > Oscillospirales > Acutalibacteraceae > Thermocaproicibacter. Next base: position 1,480 of record DHAI01000065.1, read on the forward strand.
CACCCGAGCTTATCCAGCTCCTGGCGGGCGCGGTACACCAAAAGCCGCAGCGAGCGCACGGGATCGGCGACGCTGCCCTCCCGCGGCCAGATATGGTCGACCAGCTCGCTGACGGTGGCGGTTTTCGTCTCGGAAAAAAGCAGGTACTTGACGAGGTACCAGACTTTTCTCGACCAGGTCTTCTTGCCTGGAAGCGCGGGGCCTATGGGATTTTCGTCTGCATGGGAATACGCGCGGACCGAAAAGCCGCCGAAGGACGCGATCTTCAAATACCAGTCTTTCCCGGGCATGGGAAGCCCCCCCCCCCGAATTCACGGTCGACGCCGGATTCACGCTGAGAATCGAAACGGTTTGACCTTTTTTTTATCATAGCATAATTCGGGAAAGTTGGCTATATCAAACCGCTGAAATCATCGACAATCCGAAAAAACGGATTGCCTTTTTTTCTGTGCGAAATTATTTTAATGGAAAACGGGGCCGAAAAATCGGGAAGAAAAAAATGGAAGATGAAATCAATATGAAATCTTCGGATGCTACGATTGACGCAGGAAAAGCCGGATATGGAGACGACAGCCGAATGAATGCCAACCACACGGACCCGGGTGAAAAAAAAGCTTTCCTGCTGAGAGTTGCCTCGTACCAAGACAGCAATCCGAAGGGCGATATCGTCGCGCTTCCGGCAGTGCGGAAAGCGCCGTTCTGCAGCCTGACAGACATGATCCGCAAGGCGGAGACGGGGCTGGGAGCGGAGGAGAGCGGCCCGCAGCCGCCGCGGGAAGATCCGGCGGACGAAACGGAGCGCGAGGCGCTCGCCACGTTCCTCGTCACGGTGTACTTTGAGCAGCACGCAAGCTGGCAGGGGACGGTCTGCTGGGTGGAACGGCAGAAGCAGTGCTTTTTCCGCAGCGAGCTGGAACTGATCCTGATCATGGACGGAGTTCTGAGAGCAAGGCGGCCGGACGCATCCGGCCGGAGTTACGCAAACCGTTCCGGCGGGAAGCCCGCAAATCCCGGAGAGAAAGGAACCGATCGAATTGGCTAAGAAATACGGACGTATCGCAGGCAGAGGCGGGCGCGACCGCCTGACGGCGCTGCTGCTGGCCTGCGCGATGGTGGCCTGCTCGTGGACCGTTTCCGTCCATGCCGAGAGGGACGGTTCTTCTTTGAGCGGGGCGGAGCGGACGTCCGCGGAGAGCGGCGCGGAAGCTTCGTCCGCCGTTTCGGGCGGCTCGGAGCCGGCCGCCGCGTCGGATGGGGAAAGCGGCGCGCAGAGCGCGGCGGGTTCCTCCGCTCCGGAGGTTTCCTCCGGGGAAACGGCCTCTTCCGAAGGGCGGGCTTCCTCCGGGGAAACGGTTTCATCCGAAGCGCACGCCCCGTATGAATTGAAACAGCAGAAGCTGGCCGCCGCGGTCTACGCCGACGAAAAGCTCGAAACAAAGTCGGACGACAAGACGGCGATCACCGTCGAGGGCAGCCTGCCGGCGGGCGCGGCCGTAAAGGCCTACCCCGTGCGGGTGAAGCTCGGCGGAGCGGCGGTGCTCGCCGCCTACGACATCACCGTCTACGGCCCGGACGGCGCCGCGTACCAGCCGGAAAAACCCGTGCGGGTGAGCATCTCCGCGCCGAAGCTGAAGGACGCGCCCTCCGTCGACGTCTACCACGTGCAGGATGCCCCGGCCGGGGAAGACGAGGCCGCCGCGGGCGCAAGCGTCGCAAGCGAACCGAGGGATGACGGCGGGAACGGCGCTCCGGTCGAACAGGCCACCGTGGAGCAAAACGGCAGCGAGAAGGCCATGAAGGCCACAAAGGTCGCCGGGGGCGTGAAGCCGGAAAGCGAAACAGTCGAGTTCCAGGCCGAGGGGTTCTCCATCTATGTGGTGACGGATAATAATGGTATTCAAATCGTG
>DHAI01000113.1:0-185 GCA_002397355.1 Ruminococcaceae bacterium UBA4958
GGCACGGCGGCGCTGCTGGCGCTGGGGTGCCACCTCTGCCGCACCTGCCAGAACGGCAGGTGCAACTGGGGCATCGCCACACAGCGGCCGGACCTCGTGAAGCGCCTGAACCCGGACATCGGCTGCAGGCGGCTGGTGAACCTCGTTTCCGCCTGGCGGCACGAGATCATGGAGATGATGGGCGG
>DHAI01000113.1:378-1500 GCA_002397355.1 Ruminococcaceae bacterium UBA4958
ATGGGAATCAACTCCATCGAGGCGCTGCGCGGCAACCGGCTGATGCTGCGCGGCGTGGGCCTGAATGAAAAAGAGCTTTCGATCCTCGGGATCAAGCACGCGGGGGAGTGAGAAAATGAAACGCGTCTATGTGAACGAGAAATGGTGCCTTGGGTGCCACCTGTGCGAGTACAACTGCGCGTTCGCCAATTCCGGCGAGACGGACATGGTCCGCGCGCTCCAGGACGTGCGGATTTACCCCCGCATCCGCGTCGAGGGGGACAACCGCGTCAGCTTCGCGGTTTCCTGCCGCCACTGCAGCGAGCCGATCTGCGTGAAAAGCTGCATCGCGGGCGCGCTGAGCGTGAAGGACGGCGTGGTCTGCTGCGACCGGGAAAAGTGCGTCGGCTGTTTCACCTGCGTGCTCGTCTGCCCCTACGGGGCCGTCATGCCCGCGCCGGACGGCAGCGTGATCCGGAAATGCGAGCTGTGCACCGACAACGGCTTCGGGGAACCTGCCTGCGTGAAGGGCTGCCCGAACGGGGCCATCGTTTTTGAGGAGAGGTGAGCGCGTTGCGTTATGTGATAATCGGAAACTCCGCGGCGGCGGTCGGCTGCGTGGAGGGCATCCGTTCCGTGGACCGGGAAGGCCCCGTCGCCGTCGTTTCCGACGAGCCGTACCCCGTTTATTCCCGCCCGCTGATCTCCTATCTGCTGGAGGGAAAGACGGACCTGGAGCATATGAAGTACCGCCCGGATGATTTTTACGAAAAGAACGGCGTGAAGGCGCTGCTCGGCGTGCGCGCGGAAAGGATCGACGCCGCCGGGAAGAGGGTGCTGCTCTCGACCGGGGAATCGCTGCCCTACGACCGCCTGCTCGTCGCGACCGGCTCGCGTCCGTTTGTGCCCCCGATGGCGGGGCTGGAAACGGTGGGGAAGAAATTCAGCTTCATGAAGCTGGACGACGCGCGGGCGCTGCAGGCCGCGCTCACGCCCGAATCGCGCGTGCTCATCGTCGGCGCGGGACTCATCGGCCTCAAATGCGCCGAGGGGATCCGGCGGCTGGTGCGGTCCGTCGAGGTCGTCGACCTTGCGGACCGCATCCTGCCGAGCGTCCTCGACGCGGAGGGCGCGGCGGCGGTG
>DHAI01000113.1:1720-3040 GCA_002397355.1 Ruminococcaceae bacterium UBA4958
GCGACGCTGAAAAGCGGGAAACGCATCCCGTTCGACGCGCTCGTGCTTGCGGTCGGCGTGCGGCCGAACACGCGGCTCGCCGCGGAAGCGGGCTGCAGAGTCGGGCGCGGCGTCGCCGTCGACGCGCGCTCCGCCACGACCGTGCCGGATATCTACGCCGCGGGCGACTGCTGCGAGTGCCGCGACATTTCGTCGGGCGCGGACCATATCATCGCCATCCTGCCCAACGCCTATTTTCAGGGCGAGACGGCGGGCGTGAACATGGCGGGCGGGGAAAAGCGGTTCGAAAAGGCCATCCCCATGAACTCGGCCGGCTTCTTCGGCCTGCATGTGATCACGGCCGGAAGCTATGAAGGAGAAGCCTGGGTGGAACGGACCGACCGAAGCTACAAAAAGCTCGTCTCGAAGGACAATCTGCTCAAGGGGTTCATCCTCGTGGGCGACGTGGCCCGCGCCGGTATCTACACCGCGCTGATCCGCGAGCGGACGCCGCTCGACACCATCGATTACGAGCTGATCCGGCGGCAGCCGCAGCTGATGGCCTTCTCGCGCGGAAAACGCGCCGAAATGCTGGGAGGAATACGGGCATGACGCATATAGATGGAAAGGGGAAGGATTTCCGCACGCTCAACGAAGAGGTGCGGGAATGCGTGGACAGTGAGATCACGCTGGACAACTGCCTCGGCCAGCGCTACATCGGCGCGGGGATGAGCGGGAAGAGCCTGCTCATCCGGGGCGTGCCGGGCAACGACCTCGGCTGCTACCTGAACGGCGGCGCCATCCGCGTAAAGGGCAACGCCCAGGACCAGACCGGCGACACGATGAACGCCGGAGCCATCCTGGTGGAAGGCTCCAGCGGCGACGCGACGGGCTACGCCATGCGCGGCGGAAAGATCTTCATCCGGGGCGACGCCGGCTACCGCGCGGGCATCCACATGAAAGCCTACCGCGAGCACCAGCCGCTCATCGTCATCGGCGGCGAGGCGGGCAGCTTCCTCGGCGAATATCAGGCCGGCGGCACAATCATCGTGCTGGGGCTGAACAGCACGCGCGCGCCGATGGGGAACCTGTGCTGCGCGGGGATGCACGGCGGCCGCATGTTCGTCCGCTGCGAAAGGCTGCCCGGCGATCTTCCGGCGCAGGTGAACGCGGCGGCGGCGGGGCCGGAGGATATGGCCTCCATCGACGGGTACCTCTCGGAATTCTGCCGGGCGTTCGGGTTGAAGAAAGACGAGGTCGCTTCCGGAAAATTCTTCCTCATCACCCCAAACACGAAAAACCCCTACCGCGCCCTTTACACCTTCAACTGAGCGGGCAGCC
>DHAI01000037.1 GCA_002397355.1 Ruminococcaceae bacterium UBA4958
CTTTTCTTTGGAAAAAGAAAAGGCCGGGCCAAAAGAAACCGGCGAATAAGGCGGAAAGCAATCCGCCCCGCCCCGGGCACGAAAGCCGCCCGGGGCTTACTTTATCCGCGCCCGGCCCCGGTCCTTTTCCCTTCGCGCGGCGCGCCCATTTTTTCCCTTGGAAAACGTATAGAACCGCGCGCCCCGGCAAAACTAAAAGCCGAGGTGATAAGGTTTTGGAGTATCTTCGTGCTTTCGTGATCGGCGGGGCGATCTGCGCGGTGGGGCAGGTGCTGCTGGATTTCACCAAGCTGACGCCGGCGCGCGTCCTCGTGATGTTCGTCACGCTGGGCGTGATACTGGGCGCGGTGGGCGTCTACGGCCCGCTGGTCGACTACGCCGGCGAAGGCGCCTCCGTCCCGCTGACCGGCTTCGGGTATCTGATGGCGAAAGGGACGCGCGAGGCCGTGCAGGAGGATGGCCTTCTGGGCGCATTTTCCGGCGGGCTGAAAGCGGGTTCCGCCGGCATTGCGGCGGCGGTGTTCTTCGGCTACCTGGCCGCGCTCTTTTCAAAATCGGGAGATAAGAGTTAGCCCGGCCTTCCGCTATGTGAAAACAGGCTACCGCTGGGCGGGCTACGCCTGGGCGCTGTACCAGCTTTTGAGCGGCAGCGTTTTCCTCACGCTGCTGTGGCAGGTGGCGAAGTTCGCCGTGCGGCGCTTCCGCGCCGCGGAGCAAAGGCGGCGGATGGGCGCAAAAAAGCGGACAGGCTGAAAGCCGCCTGCCCGCGTTTTTATTCTGCATATTGCGCTTTTGCGCCTACTGGATGGAACAATCGAGGTAATGCTCCAGATCTTCCTCGTCTTTCTTTTTCTTCTCCAGAAAAAGCGTGACGGCCACGGCGATGGACGCGGCAGCGACCACAAAAGAGAAAATCGAAATCCAGACAGAAAGTTTTCCAGACCCCTTCAAATCGGACACCCCCGTTTTCATGGAAACCATCTCAGACGATTCCGGTCTATTACTATAATAATCGTTTCCGGCAGACTTGTCAACGGCGGGGGGCGGACTTTCCTCGGATTTGTCCTTCCGGCCGCCGCAAAAAAAGCAGGGCCCGAAAGCTCTGCTTTTGCCTTTACGCGTCTGCGTTCAGTTTGCGCATGAGCGCGGACTTTTTCCGCGCCGCGGTGTTCTTGTGCAAAGTGCCCCGCGCGGCCGCCTGGTCGATTTTCTTCACAGCGGTTTTTACGGCTTCGTCCTTCTTCTCATCCTTCGCGTCGATGGCGGCGACGGCTTTCTTGATCTCCGTCTTCAGCTCCGTCGAGGCCATTTTGTTGGCCAGCGTTCTCGCGGCAGCCGTCTTGGCGCGCTTTTTTGCCGATTTGATGTTGGGCATGGTTCCACCTCCTTCGGCAGTCTAATCGTTCGTCATACCGTATATGATAGCATTGGCGCTGGAAAAAAGCAAGAAAAATCTGCGACGCGGGGCGAAAAGCCCCGGGAAAGGGAGCAAGACATGAATTTTCGCACGGACCTGGCACTGGAGCGGACGGAGCCCGCACGGCAGACGAAGCGCGAACTGGACGGCTGCACGGAGACGCGCATCGACGAGGACGGAAAAACCTACATCACGCTGGAAGTGCAGTCCATCTCCGACCACATCGACGCGGACGATTCGCTGCTGAACCTGCTGGCGGGGAACCTGAAGGGGCTGCTCCCGCGCGAAGGGCTCGTTCTGGCGGCCGGCCTGGGCAACCGGGCCGTGACGCCGGACGCGCTGGGCCCGCTCACGGCCGACCGCATCCTGGCCACGCGGCACATCAGGGGCGAGCTGGCCCGCGTGACGGGCCTGGGAGACATGCGCCCGGTCGCGGTGGCAAGCCCGGGCGTGCTGGGCACCACGGGCGTGGAGGCTTTCGAGGTCCTGAAAGCCCTGGTGGGAGCGCTGAAGCCCGTGGCCGTGGTGGCGGTGGACGCGCTGGCCGCGAAAAGCCCCTCGCGCCTCGGCTGCACGGTGCAGCTCTGCTCCGGCGGGATCGCGCCGGGCGCCGGCGTGGGGAACGCGCGCCCCCGCATCGACGAAAGCACGCTCGGCGTGCCCGTGGTCGGCCTCGGCATCCCCACCGTGGTGGACGCCTCCACCTTCGCGGGGGGGCTCGCGGCCGGCGGAGGCCCCGAGCCCGCCCGTCCCCACTGCGCGCCCATGATGGTGACGCCGCGCGAGATCGACCTCATCATCCGCCGCGGCTCGCATCTGCTGGCCATGGGGCTGAACCGCGCGATGAACCCCACGTTTTCCGTGGAGGAGTTCGAAGAGCTGACCTGAGCGAATGATTCTCCGCCCGTCCGCATAAATATGGAAAAAACGGGGCGGAGGGGCGGAAGAATGAAAAATCTTGCGCGCAGGGCCGCCGGGTTCGCGGCGGTGCTTTTCACGGCGGTGGGGGCGTTCTGCGTGGCGGCCCGCCTGCCGGAAGGCGTGGGCCAAAAGGCGGCGGCAGCCGCGGCCGGCTTTATCCTGCCGGCGGGGAACGGCGACGCTTTCTTCTATGAAGAGGAAGAGGAGGACGACGGGACCGTTTCCTCCCGCGCCCCGGCCTCCTCCGTGCCGCCGGCCTCTTCCGCCGCCGGCGTTTCCCCCGCGTCCTCCGCCCCGTCTTCGTCCGGCTCCGCCGTTTCCTCTCCGGCGTCCTCCCAGGCGCCGAACGCGAAGGTGCTCGAGCTGAACATCGGCAACAGCGGCACCGGCGTCGCGAACTTCTGGGTGAAGAACAGCACGGAGAAGCACGGCTCGATCGACTT
>DHAI01000022.1:0-1576 GCA_002397355.1 Ruminococcaceae bacterium UBA4958
CGCACACCGGCGCGCCCAGGATCAGCTGGTTGCGCAGAAGGCCCAGGACCAGCATGTTGCCGCCCAGCAGGATGCCGCCCGCCAGGATGCGGAACGGTTTTTCCGTCGGGCTCACCTCGCCGAAGAACGCGAGGGACAGCACCGCGTCCCCCAGCGGCACCGACATCATGCGGAACGTGCCTTGCGAGAGGTTCTTCGCCCCGGAGCCGAAGACCGGCTGGATGTTGCCGACGTCCATAAAGCGCAGCCCGAGGGCGAACATGGAGCCGACGAAGATCAGCACGATGGGCAGCAGGAATTTCGCGCAGCTGCTCAGGTCCTTCAGCCCGCCGAATCGGATCTGCAGCGCCACCAGCGGCGCGGAGAAGAGCAGCAGCGCCACCTCCGGCGACTGCGGAAGGTTCACGAGCTGGATGAAGTCGTCCGCGATGCGGATGACCATCGCGCCCATAAAAACCGCGTAAAAGAAATAAAGCGCGATGAAGATCTTGCCGCCCACCCTGCCGAACGTTTCCAGCGCGATGTCGAAGAAGCCCTTTCCCGGGAAAAGCCGCAGCACGGCGGCGTACAGCCAAAGCAGCGGCAGGGACGCGGCCAGCGCAAAGACGAGCGCAAGCCAGGAGTCCTGCCTTGCCTCCGAGCCGGAGCCGATCACGAGCGAGCTGCTGAAAAGCTGCAGCGCGACGAGAGCCGAGATGCGCGAGCCGGGTACTTTTTTCGAGTTTACCACCTCATGTCACCCCCCCAGGAACGGTACAGCGACAGCAACGGCGAAAATATGGCCATGGCCGCGTTCATCCTTATGGAGCATCCCGCCGTAAAAGCGATGAACGCCGCGAACGCATAGACGCACACGGAAAAGCATACGGCCGGCGGCTCGTGTTTTTGCTCCCGGACCTGCGGAATGAAGTCCAGCAGCACAAAGCCCCCGATCAGCAGGAGAGAGAGCCAAAAATGACCGTTGTTGCACATGTTATCGCTTCCCTTTCGGATAGGCGTAGCCGCTGTTGTCGATGTGGACGCGCGCCGACACGTCGACTTTCAGGGTACGGAAGATTTCCCCCCAGCGGGGCTTGAGCTTTTTCCAGAGCTCCGGGTCTTTCCGGGAGATCTCGCGCCCGAACCCGAAAATATCGCAGCCGAGCTCCGTCTGCACCGCGCGGATCTCCTTTTGCGCGTTCGCGCACAGCGTGCTCTGCGCAAGGCGCTCGACGCCGTCCGTGCCCAGGCTCAAAAGGACGTTGGCGCTGGTGTTTTCCTCGTCCAGGGTGCAGTCCGCGTCGATGGAGATGCTGATGCGCGGGCCGGCGGCGGGCAGGATGGACGAGCTGCTGTTGCGTATCGTGAGCGAGACGCGCTTCGCCGCGGAGCCCGCTTCCACCACGAACTGCCCTTCGTGAACGCTGGAGGTGAAGAGCATGTCCGTCCGGGTCTGGTCTTCGCTCCGGTAGCCCACGAGCCTGTCGCCGCGGAACACCGCCGTTCCGCTGATCACCGTTTTCGATTGGCCGCTCGCCTGGCCGCTTGCCTGGCCGCCCGCCTGGCCGCCCGGCTGGCTGTTCGACTGGCCGCCCGA
>DHAI01000022.1:1728-2428 GCA_002397355.1 Ruminococcaceae bacterium UBA4958
GACTGGCCGTCAGGCAATTTTTCCCGCTTCAGGCAGGGCAGCGAAAGATCCATCCCCTCCCCCCAGAGGATGTCGTCCGCCTCGTAAAGGCAGACCTGCGTGTTCCTGCCCATGGAGTTCGCCTGCTCCATCGCGCTGGAGATATACGGCGCGACCGCGGGGCTGTCCTCCGATTCCGGTTTGAGGACGTCGGCCGCCGTCCGCTCCAGCGAAATATAAAGCTGCATCGTGAAGCGCGGCTGCGGGTCGCGGTTCAGCCAGTCCAGCACGGCGGTCAGGCCGTCTTTGGCGATTTCCCTGCTGAAGACCGCAAGCTTGCAGTCGTTGAAGTAGAGATCGCCCTGCATGTTCGTCGCGACGTTGGCCACGGCGTCCGAGATCGTGTCGCCGTCCGCCGCGACGAGCTTGCCGGGAAGGGTGCTGCTTCCCTGGGTGCCGCCGGTCAGGTCCACCAGCTCGAGGGTGACGAGGTACCGTTTGGAAGTGCCCTTGTCGATGGCGATGCCGGCCACGAACTGGAGGCCCTCCACCTCCCGGTAGTCCCAGCATCCGGTGAGGGTGAGCGCCATGGCGGCCGCCAGCGCGACCGCCAGCGCGGGCCGGAAAAACCGTTTCATTTCTTTTCACCGCCTTGTTTCTGCCGAACCCTGTTGCGGGAAAGGCCCACAGGCCTGCGCAGCATCACCTGCCACGGCGCGCG
>DHAI01000022.1:2677-2898 GCA_002397355.1 Ruminococcaceae bacterium UBA4958
CGCACGAGGATCGTGAAGCCCTTGATCTTCGGGTTCATCATGCCCGTGATGGCGGTGAGCGCAACCACGATGATGATGTGCGCGCTCACGATCTTCGCCTCCACGGCGGCCTGGCCGATGACGAGCGCGCCCACGATGCTGAGCGTCTGGCCCATCATGCCGGGCATGCGCGCGCCGGATTCCCGCAGCATCTCGAACACCACCAGCATGAACAGCATTTC
>DHAI01000022.1:3149-4472 GCA_002397355.1 Ruminococcaceae bacterium UBA4958
AGGATGCGCAGCAGGCGCCCGATGGACGCGAACCAGAAGTTGAGGTAGTAGTCCTCGTCGCTCTGGAAGCTCTCGAGGAACAGGTACGGCACGGTGAGGACCTGCGGCGTGCCGTCCAGCAGCAGCGCCACGCGGCCCTCCAGCAGCTTGCCCGCCACCACGTCGGGGCGCTCGGTGGTGCCCACGGTGTCCACGCCCGACCAGGGGTGGTCGCGCACAAGGTCGGCGAGGTACTCGGTGTCCAGCGTGCCGTCGATGTCGACCTTCTTCAGGCGCTTTTTCAGCTCGTCCAGCGCGTGGCGGTCCACCACGCTGTCCAGGTAGCAGACGCACGCCTTCGTGCGCGTGCGCCGCCCGAACGTCATGTATTGCATTTTCAGGTCGGGCGTGCGCAGCTTGCGCCGCAGCAGCGTGAGGTTCATGAGCAGCGACTCGTTGAAGCCCTCGCGCGGGCCGCGCAGCACGCGCTCGGTCATCGGCTCCTCGATGGAGCGAACCTTGAAGCCCTTCGTCTCCAGCACGAGGGCCTCGGGGCAGCCGTCCGCGAGCAGCACGGTGTCGCCGTACACGGCGGCCTGCACGATCTTCTCCATCTCCGCCGTGCGCTCCGCGCCGTTCGGGAACACCACGTTCGTCTCCAGAAGCTCCATCAGGTCGTCCACACGGTCCGGGAAACGGTACTGGATCAGCGGGCGCACCACGTCGTCGGCCATCAGCTTGTTGTTCACCATGCCGTCGGCGTACACGAGGCAGAACGCGAACCCGGGCCCGGAGTGGTTCCTCAGGCGCCGGAACTGCATGGTGTCGTCCTTGGCGAAGATATTTTCCTTCAGGTAGCGCACGTTCGCCTCGAGATCCGAGGAGGGCAGCTTCGCGCTGCCGAACCCGTCCTTGCCCATGAAAATCGCCTCCGTCTGCTTTCAGTCTATCGTTTCCCCGCGGCGGGGAAATATACCTGTGCAACAAATATCCATAAGGCTGATACAAAAAGCAATTGCCCGCCGCCGCGCGGCGTACTACAATGGAAAAGGACGATGGTAAAAACGATACGGCGGCGCGGGGCGGCGGAACGCTTTGCGCCGGAACCGGAGAAGGAGGAACAGCATGCTGCCGGAACAGGCAAAAAAGAAGCTCCTGGGCGGCGAGTACGCCGAAACGCTCGGCCGCCTTCACGTCTGCGCGGGCGACGGCGCCGCGAGGCAGGCGGAGCGGATCGCCGGCGCGGTCGACGAGTTCGAGAGGCGGTACGGAAAGGACCGGGACATCGCGGTGTTCAGCGCGCCCGGCCGCACGGAGGTCGGCGGCAACCACACGGACCACCAG
>DHAI01000107.1:0-393 GCA_002397355.1 Ruminococcaceae bacterium UBA4958
CGCTTGTCGTCCTTCTCCGGCGTGATGCCGGAGGCCGGGGCGTCGTCGGGGAACTGGATGTCCTCGAATTTCGGGACGTCGGCCGCCGCTGCGGCGGAGCTGCCGGAGGCGTTGGAAGTCGCCGCGGCGGAGCTGCCCGCGTCCCCGCCGGAACAGCCCGGCAGGACCAGCGCCGCCAGCATGGAGACGGCGCAAAGGATGCTTATCGTTTTCTTCATAGACGAATGACTCCTCCTTCATAATATCTCTATATTTCCTGAATCTCTTTTCCGAAAGGGCTGCGCACTCCCCGCCGGAAGAGAAAACTGGACGAATGGATCAGCCCTTCACCGAGCCGGTGTAAACGCCGTAGATGAAGTACTTCTGCAGGAACGGGTAAACGCAGAGGATGGG
>DHAI01000107.1:611-1750 GCA_002397355.1 Ruminococcaceae bacterium UBA4958
CTGCTTGATCACGTAAGACATCGAATAGAGGTTCGCGTCGTGGACGTACAGCATCACGTCGAACCAGGAGTTCCACTGGGCGACCGCCGAGAAAAGGCCCAGCGCGCAGATGGTGGGAACCAGGAGCGGCACCGCGATCCTCGTCATCTTCTGCAGCTCCGACGCGCCGTCGAGGTCGGCCGACTCCATGATGTCGCCCGGGATGCCCTCCACGAAGATCTTGACGATCATCATGTTGAACGCGTTGCCCATGGCGGGGATGATGTAAACCCAGAACGTGTTCATGAGGTGGAGCTTGTTGATCAGCAGGTAACCCGGGATGAGGCCGCCGTTCAGGATCATCGTGATCACGAAAAAGATCACGAGGCCGCGGTGCCCGGGCATGTCGTCCTTCGCGAGGATATACCCCGCCGGGACCACAAGCAGCAGCGAGGCCGCGGGGCCGACCACGGTGCGCAGAACGGAGATCAGAAGGGAATGGAGCACGCCGCTCTGCTCAAACACAAGCTGATAGGTGCGAAAGGTCGGGTGCTTCGGAAAAATCACGAAATAGTTGTTGGCGAGCAGCTCGCCTTCCGAGGTCAGCGACATGCCGACGACGTAGATGAAGGGGAACAGGCAGAGGAGCGTGACAATGCCGACGATGACGGCGATGACGACCTGATAGATTCTTTCCGCACCCGTCAGGCGGATGCGGTTCGGATTGCGTGCCATATCTTTTTCCCCCCTTACCAAAGGCCGCGGCCGGCAAACTTGTGGCTGAGCTTGTTCGAGCCGATGATCAGGATGAAGCCGATGAACGACTTCAGCATGCCCACGGCGGCGCCGTAGCTGTACTGCATCTTTCCGATGCCCACGCGGTACACCCACGTGTCGATGATGTCGCCCACGTCGTAGACGGAGGGATTATAGAAAAGCAGCACCTGCTCGAAATCGTTGTTCAGGATATTGCCGAGGGAAATGATCAGCGAAAAGACGATGACCGGCATCATGGCGGGCAGCGTGACCGTCATCGTCCTGCGGATGGGCCCGGCGCCGTCGATCTTGCACGCCTCGTACAGCTCCGGGTTCACGCCGGTCAGCGCCGCGAAATACAGGATCGTGCCCCAGCCCACGCCCTTCCAGATCTGGGAGCCGAT
>DHAI01000107.1:1977-5133 GCA_002397355.1 Ruminococcaceae bacterium UBA4958
ATGATCACCCAGGAAAAGAAATACGGAATATAGACGATCGTCTGGCAGATCTTTTTGTAGCGCACGTTGATCAGGTCGAAAATGAAGATCGCGAGCAGGATGGAGGGCCAGAAGGTCCACAGCAGGCGGTAGACGCTCAGGATCAGCGTGTTGGTGATCTTCTGGATCATGTCGGGGTCCGCAAAGATGCGCTCGTAATTTTCCCACCCGACGAACGGGGCGTTGAAGATCGTGTTGCCGATGCGGAAGTCCTGAAAGGACATCACCGTGCCCATGACGATCGGTATGTAGTTGAAAATGATGAAATACGCTGCGACCAGGGCGATGACGATATAGAGCGGCCTGTATTTCCGGAAAGCCGCTTTTTTCTTCTCCGCTTTTCCCCTTCCGGCGGAGACCGCCGCCGGAACCTGCGCTGTGGCCTGATTCATAGTTTTCCTCTTCCCCTTTTCCTGTTTTTATGGCAAATGGAAATCACGATCCGGCCTGAAAAGGCGGTCATGACTTAAATACACATTTTTTGCTTCAAATGTTTCTTGTTTTAGTATAAACTGTGTTCCGCTTGAAGTACATGGACTTTACCGCTGAAAAAGTGGACTTTGAAACTGAGATTCCGCCTTTCCCCGTCTTCCGGCTTTTTCCGCGCCGGGCGGCCGGGGTTGCGGTTTCCCCCGCCCGATGGTAAAATGGATTTTATATGGGAAGAAAGCGTCGGGGGAAAGCGAATGGGTTTACGCAAGCGAACGGATGCCAAGACGAAAAGCGCAAAGGACATGACGGTCGGGGACCCGAGGAGGCTGATCCTCGCGTTCGCCGTTCCGATCTGCCTGAGCCAGCTGTTTCAGCAGCTTTACAACACGGCCGATTCCGTCATCGTGGGGAATTTCATCGGGAAAAGCGCGCTGGCGGCCGTCAGTTCCTCCGGAACGCTGATCTACCTGCTGATCAGCTTTTTTACGGGCCTCTCGATGGGCGCGGGCGTGACGATCTCAAGGTACTTCGGGGCCGGGGACTATGAGAAGATGTCGGAGGCCATCCACACCAACGTGGCTTTCGGCCTGGTCTCCGGCGCGGTGCTAACCGTTTTCGGCGTGCAGGCGACGCCGGCGATCCTGCGCTGGATGGGAACGGACCCGCGGGTGCTGCCGCAGTCCATCCTCTTTTTCCGCTATTACTTCTACGGCACGCCGGCCATCGTGATGTACAACGTCTTCACCGGCATCATGACCGCCGTCGGCGACAGCCGGAGGCCGCTCCGTTACCTCATTTTCTCGTCGGTCCTGAATATCGCGCTGGACCTGACGTTCATCGCCGGGTTCCGCCTGAACGTCGGCTGGGCCGCCGTCGGGACCACGATCGCGCAGGCCGCCAGCGCGGTCCTGTGCCTGGTCCATCTGACGCGCAGGGGGACCGTCTGCCGCATTTCGCTGCGCCGGATCCGCTTCCACCGCGACATGCTGGGAGAGATCCTCCGGTACGGCCTGCCGACGGGCGTGGAAACCTCGGTGATCGGCCTCGCCAACGTCATCGTGCAGACGAACATCAATTCCTTCGGGGAGGACGCGATGGCCGGCTACGGCTCCTACATCAAAATCGAGGGCTTCGCGTTCCTGCCGATCACCTGCTTCGCCACGGCGCTCGCCACCTTCGTCAGCCAGAACCTGGGCGCCGGAAAACACGAGCGCGCGCAGAAAGGGGCCAGGTTCGGCATCCGCACTTCGTTCCTGCTCGCGGAGGCCATCGGCGTCTTCATCTTCTGCTTCGCCCCCTCCCTCGTGGGCCTGTTCAACCGGGACCCCGGCGTCGTCGCCTACGGCGTGCGGCAGGCGCGCACGGAGGCGCTGTTTTTCTGCCTGCTCGCTTTCTCCCACTGCGTCGCGGGCATCTGCCGCGGCGCGGGGAAGGCCGTGGTCCCCATGGCGATCATGCTCGGCGTCTGGTGCGTGTTCCGCATCCTTTACATCCGCGCGGCGATGAGCGTCTCGCACGACATCGCGCTGATCTTCTGGGCGTACCCGATCACCTGGACCATCAGCTCCGCCATCTACCTCGTCTACTATAAAAAATCGAACTGGGTCCACGGCTTCGACGGCCCGGTTTAAAGCGGAAGCTCCCCCGTTTCCCGGTCGGGAAACGGGGGAGCTTCTTTCGGCGGGCACGGGCCGCGTCACGCCTGCGCGGGGGCGAACCTGACGTCGATGCGTCCGTTGCTCGTCCTCACGTCCAGCGACTTTTTCTGGCCGGGATAGGCCAGCTCCGGCGGCAGCGTGTTGGAAGCGTTGCTCGTGCGGCTGCGCACCGCGTACTCGCGCATGTCGCCGCGGATCACGGCGCTGACCGATCCGTTGCTGGTGGTGAACTCGATGTGGTCCGACTCCACGTCCTGCGCGCAGACCGCCCCGTTGCTGGAGCGCAGGCTCAGCGCGTCCCGGAAAACACAGCCCTCGGCGGTCGCGCGGCCGTTGCTGGTCTGGGCCGTGCAGGCTCCGCCCCGCATGCCGCGCAGCTCCAGCGCGCCGTTGGAAGTCCTCGCCCGCAGGTTTTCGCAGCGGAAACCCTCCGCGGAGAGGTGGCCGTTTGAGGTGGAAAGCGTCATCGCGCGCAGGCTGCCAAGCCCGGCGGCGCGCAGGCGCGCGTTGCCGGTGGAGGCGCGGATCTCCCCGGCGAACGAGGCCGGTATATCCACGCAGATCCTGCGCGGCCTGGAAAACAGGTCGCGCCAGTGGAAGACGGAAAACGTCATCGTCTGGCGGAACGAGAAAACGCCGCCCTGCTCGTAGACCTCCACATGGTCGTTTGTCCCCGGTGTGAAGCGCACCGTCACCGGGCCGCCCTGCACCGGGCGAAGCTCCACGGCGGTATTCTGCGCGGCGACGACGACCGTGTGCACCGCCCCGCGCGCGGGATAGACGCTTTCCTCCGGCGCGGCGCGGGCGGCGCCCGCGCTCCCCGCCTGCGGGGATTCCGCCGGAACCTCGTGCTCCTGGAACCCTTCTCGGCTTTCCTTCAGGATCTGGGCGGCGATCTCCCGCGGGTTCCCGAAGCCGGCGATCAGTTCCTCCTCGTCCTTCCCGTTTTCGACGCCGTCGCAGATCATCTCGCGGTAATAGTCGATGACGCACGCGCGCTCCGCATCGCTCAGCGAAACGAGCGCGG
>DHAI01000050.1:0-338 GCA_002397355.1 Ruminococcaceae bacterium UBA4958
AAATACCGGAAAAAGATGATTTTGCGGTCCCTCGGCTCCAGCTCCGTCACGACCTGGCGCAGCGAGAGCAGCTCCGCGATTCTGTCGTCTTCCGGCTCGACGCCGATGTCGATCTGACCGGCGCCGTTTTCGTCGCTCGCCGTGAGGGAGACCGGGGTCTGCGCCGCGCCGAGGGCTTCGGCCGCCTGCTCTGGCTCGACGCCGAGCCGCTCGGCGAGCTCCCCCACGGTGGGCGGGCGGCCCTCCCGCTGCAGGAACGCCGCCGACTCCCGCCTGGCGCGGAGGGAAAGCTCCTTCAGGCTGCGGCCCACCTTCACGGTGCCGCCGTCGCGGAAAAG
>DHAI01000050.1:652-2757 GCA_002397355.1 Ruminococcaceae bacterium UBA4958
TGCCGGCCGCTTTCACCAGGCCGAGGCACCCGGCCTGAAACAGGTCGTCGTACTCGATGCCGCGCCCCCGGAAACGGCGCGCGCATGCGTGAACAAGGCCGATGTTGTCGCGGACGGCCTTTTCGCTATCCATCGGCGGTGCGGCGCCGGATGGCTTTCTGCATGATGACGGAGGTCCCCTTCCCCGGCTTGGACGTGACGTGCAGCCGGTCCATGAAGCTCTGCATCACGGCGAAGCCGAGGCCGGCGCGCTCCCCCTCCGCGGTTGTAAAGGCGGGCTGCATCGCCTGCTTGACGTCCGCGATGCCGCACCCCCGGTCCCGGACCTTCACGACGACCCGGCCGTCCCCGTAAAGCTTGCAGTTTATGTAAACCGTACCGATGGTGTCCCGGTAGGCGTGGACGATGCAGTTCGTGACCGCCTCGGAAACGGCCGTCTTGATGTCGCAGAGCTCGTCCACGGTCGGGTCCAGCTGGGCGACGAAAGCCGCGACCGCCGCGCGGCCGAACGCCTCGTTTGCGGAGCAGCTCAAGAACGACACCGACATTTCATTGACCGGCTTCATGGCGATTCCCCTTTCTGATGGTGCAAAGCTGGTTCAGCCCCGCGAGCGAGACGATGCGCTCGATTTTCTGCGGCAGGTTCGCGATTTCCACCGTTCCGCCCCAGAGCCGCATCAGCTTGCACCGGCCCATAATCAACCCCACGCCGGAGCTGTCCATAAATTCCACGGCGGAAAAGTCGAGAATCAGCTTTTTCGGCTTTACTCTGGACGCGGTTTCGTCGATTTCTTCGCGGATTTCCCGCGCGGAGTGATGGTCGATCTCCCCGCTCAGAACGGCCGTCAGGATTCCTTCTTTAAAAATCAGCCTGACCCCCAATTCCGGCACCTCCATTTCCATAACTATTTAAAATTCCCCGTCCGTATGAAAACTATACGTTCGGGGATTAAAAAATCCCTTATCCATAACAATAAGGGATTTCGTCTGAAATATTGCTCGAAATATGCGGACAGGCCGTTCCTTTTCTATTTTTTCAGCCTGGCAAGCAGCTTTCCGCGCAGCGCGCCCGCAAGGTAGAGGGAGCCGCAGACCACCAGCGCGGAATCCGGCCCCAGCAGGGAGGCCGCCCTGCGCAGTGCGGCGTCGGAATCCTCCGCGGCCTCGGCCGGCACCCCCCTGCTTCGCCATATCCGCGCGAGCTCGCCGGCGGGCATGGCCCGCGGGGAGGGCGGCGCGACGGCAATCACCCGGGAAAACAGGCCGTCCAGGTTTCGGACCGCCGCGGCGACGTCCTTATCCGCCATCATCCCCATGACCGCCACGATTTTTCTGCCGGGCAGCAGACGCCGAAGGGCGGCGGCCAGCGCGGCGGTCCCGCCCGGGTTGTGCGCGCCGTCGAGCAGGACGGGCGGCCGCTGGGACAGCACCTCGAGCCGCGCGGGGAGCCGGGCGCGCTCGAATCCGCGCGCCACGGCCCGCGCGGGGATGCTCCACCCCTGCCCCCGCAGGACCTCCAGCGCGGCCAGCGCGGCCGCGGCGTTGCGGACCTGATGCTCCCCCGGGAACGGCAGATGCAGGCGCGCGCCGCGGTATTCCAGCTCCGTCCCGGAAAGGTCAGACGAAAGGACCCGAATCCCCGAAAGGGAAGCCTCCGTGAGGCGGCTGCGGCGTTCCGCCGCAACCCTGCGGAGCACCGCGAGGGCCTCCGGCGGCTCGCCGGGGCTGCAGACGCAGGGGCAGCCCTCTTTGATGATGCCGCATTTTTCGTACGCAATCTGCGCCAGCGTATTCCCCAGCACCTGCGTGTGGTCGAGCGAGATGGAAAGTATCACGGAGACCAGCGGGCTGCGGATAACGTTGGTCGCGTCGAAGCGGCCGCCCATGCCGGTCTCCAGCACCACGGCGTCGCACCGGCACCGGGAAAACCAGAGAAAGGCCAGCGCGGTGATCACCTCGAATTCCGCGAGGGACTCCCCGGCGGAACGCATGCGCTCCGCCTCGGCGCACACGCGCTCCGCAAGGGACGCCAGCGCGTCTTTCGGAATCATCGCCCCGTCCACCTGAATCCGCTCGCGGAAATCGCAGACGTGCGGCGAAAGGTA
>DHAI01000051.1:0-2189 GCA_002397355.1 Ruminococcaceae bacterium UBA4958
AAATACCGGAAAAAGATGATTTTCCGGTCCCTCGGCTCCAGTTCCGTCACGACCTGGCGCAGGGAAAGCAGCTCCGCGATTCTGTCGTCCTCCGGCTCGACGCCGATGTCGATCTGGCCGGCGCCGTTTTCGTCGCTTGCCGTGAGGGAGACCGGGGCCTGCGCCGCGCCGAGGGCTTCGGCCGCCTGCTCCGGCTCGACGCCGAGCCGCGCGGCGAGCTCCCCCACCGTGGGCGGGCGGCCCTCCCGCTGCAGGAACGCCGCCGACTCCCGCCTGGCGCGGAGGGAAAGCTCCTTCAGGCTGCGGCCCACTTTCACGGTGCCGCCGTCGCGGAAAAGGCGCTTGATTTCCCCCAGGATGGCCGGCACGGCATAGGTGGAAAAGCGCACGCCCCGGCTTTCGTCGAAGCTCCCGGCCGCTTTCACCAGGCCGAGGCACCCGGCCTGGAACAGGTCGTCGTACTCGATGCCCCGTCCCCGGAAGCGGCGCGCGCACGCGTGAACAAGGCCGATGTTGTCGCGGACGGCCTTTTCGCTATCCATCGGCGGTGCGGCGCCGGATGGTCTTCTGCATGATGACGGAGGTTCCCTTCCCCGGCTTGGACGTGACGTGCAGCCGGTCCATAAAGCTCTGCATCACGGCGAAGCCGAGGCCGGCGCGCTCTCCCTCCGCGGTCGTAAAGGCGGGCTGCATCGCCTGCCTGATATCCGCGATGCCGCACCCGCGGTCCCTGACCTTCACGACGACCCGGCCGTCCCCGTAAAGCTTGCAGTTTATGTAAACCGTTCCGATGGTGTCCCGGTAGGCGTGGACGATGCAGTTTGTGACCGCCTCGGAAACGGCCGTCTTGATGTCGCAGAGCTCGTCCACGGTCGGGTCCAGCTGGGCGACGAAAGCGGCGACCGCCGCGCGGCCGAACGCCTCGTTTGCGGAGCAGCTCAAGAACGACACCGACATTTCATTAACCGGCTTCATGGCGATTCCCCTTTCTGATGGTGCAAAGCTGGTTCAGCCCCGCGAGTGAAACGATCCGTTCGATTTTCTGCGGCAGGTTCGCGATTTCCACCGTTCCGCCCCAGAGCCGCATCAGCTTGCACCGGCCCATAATCAGCCCCACGCCGGAGCTGTCCATAAATTCCACGGCGGAAAAGTCGAGAATCAGCTTCTTCGGCTTCACTCTGGATGCGGTTTCGTCGATTTCTTCGCGGATTTCCCGCGCGGAGTGATGGTCGATCTCCCCGCTCAGAACGGCCGTCAGGATTCCTTCCTTAAAAATCAGCCTGACTCCCAATGCCGGCACCTCCATCTTCATAACTGTTTAAAACTCCATAACTATTTAAAATTCCCCGTCCGTACGGAACCTATACGTTCGGGGATAAAAAAATCCCTTATTTATAATAATAAGGGATTTTGTCTGAAATATTGCTCGAAATATGCGGACAGGCCGCTCTTTTTCTATTTTTTCAGCCGGGCGAGCAGCTTTCCCCGCATCTCGCCCGCAAGGTAGAGGGAGCCGCAGACCACCAGCGCGGAATCCGGCCCCAGCAGGGAGGCCGCCCTGCGCAGCGCGGCGTCGGAATCCTCCGCGGCTTCGGCCGGCATCCCCCCGCTTCGCCATATCCGCGCGAGTTCGCCGGCGGGCATGGCCCGCGGGGAGGGCGGCGCGACGGCAATCACCCGCGAAAACAGACCGCCCAGGTTCCGGACCGCGGCGCCGACATCCTTATCCGCCATCATCCCCATGACCGCCACGATTTTTCTGCCGGGCAGCAGATGCCGAAGGGCGGCGGCCAACGCGGCGGTCCCGCCCGGATTGTGCGCGCCGTCGAGCAGGACGGGCGGGCGGTACGACAGCACCTCGAGCCTTGCGGGGAGCCGGGCGCGCTCGAAGCCGCGCGACACGGCCTGCGGGGGAATGTCCCATCCCTGCTCCCGCAGGACCTCCAGCGCGGCGAGCGCGGCGGCGGCGTTGCGGACCTGATGCTCCCCCGGAAACGGCAGGCGCAGCCGCGTCCCGCGGTATTCCATCTCCGTCCCGGAAAGGCCTGACGAAAGGACCCGAATCCCCGAAAGGGAAGCCTCCGTAAGGCGGCTGCGGCGCTCCGCCGCAACCCTGCGGAGCACCGCGAGGGCCTCCGGCGGTTCATCCGGGCTGCAGACGCAGGGGCGGCCCTCTTTGATGATGCCGC
>DHAI01000051.1:2498-2693 GCA_002397355.1 Ruminococcaceae bacterium UBA4958
GCACCGGCACCGGGAAAACCAGAGGAAGGCCAGCGCGGTGATCACCTCGAATTCCGCGAGGGACTCCCCTGCGGAGCGCATGCGCTCCGCCTCGGCGCACACGCGCTCCGCAAGGGACGCCAGCGCGTCCTTCGGAATCATGGCCCCGTCCACCTGAATCCGCTCGCGGAAGTCGCAGACGTGCGGCGAAAGGTA
>DHAI01000028.1:0-1313 GCA_002397355.1 Ruminococcaceae bacterium UBA4958
GTAAAGGAAGCCGAGCGGGTTGTCCGTTGGCGTGATGTCGAACCCCGGGGAAAATTCCAGCTTTTCCGTATTCATGTTTTCCTCCTTGTTTATTTTGCCGGATCGGGATAAAGTTCATAAACCTCAGAAACGTGCTCGGGCACGTTTCTGAGGCAAGAAAAGGGCTTGCTTTCCCCTTTTTCCTGTGTTATTCGTCTTGATTCAAGCACTGCTTCGTAAGAATAGCAAGCCGTGTGTAGTCGTACTCTCTTTTCGGTGGCTGTTTGTACGCCAAATAACTGATAATGGTCTTTACGCCGCGGAAACCTTGCTGGAAAGGTTCCTGCGTGATCGTCGCGTCGACAACGCCGTCCAACATCCCTTGCTGCACTGCCTGGATAAGGTCATAGGTGATGACTTTCAGTGTTCCGGCGCGTCCGGAGTCACGCACCGCCTGTATGCTGCCGATGACGCCGGCGCCGAGAACGCACAGCACGTCGAGAACCGGGCAGTTTGCCAGAAGCTTTTCCGTGATGCGGTAGGAACTTTTTTCGTTGCTTTCGTTTTGGAATACAGCGGCAATATGAATGTTCGGGTAATCGCGAGATACCATTTTCAGAAAACCGTCTTTGCGCTGCATGACAGCGATGTTATGCTCGGGGCCTGCGATGGCACCGACCTGAAGAGGGCGCCCGCCGGAAAGGAAATTCAGAATACCCGCTAGAACCTCGCCACTCTTTTCGTGGCAGCAGCCAACGTAGGAAATGCGTTTCGTTTCCGGCAGGTCTGAGTTGATGGTAACGGTTGCAATGCCTCTTGCGGTGAGCTCATTTATTTTCTCTGCGACTTTTTCACTGCATATCGGCGTCATCACAAGGCCACCGACGCCCCGCTGAGCCATGTCTTCCATTGCGGCAACCTGCTTTGCGCCGTCGTCGTAATCCTCCAGGATAGTGATGACACTTTCAATTCCAAAATCCGCCTGTTCTGCCAGGCAGGCTTTTGCCCCCTGCAGGATGTCGTCATAGAAAGGATTGTTTTCCGTCACAAGAATGATGCCGATCTTGCACCCGCCATACTGATGGTCCGACAGCAACTTTGCCGCTAAATTCGGCTTGTAGCCAAGGTCGGAAGCAAGCTGCCGGATCTGTTCCGCAATTTCCGGTTTGATTCCGGGGCGATGATTCAGCGCGCGGTCCACCGTTCCACGCGATACGTTTGCTATTTTTGCAATCTGACGAATCGTGATGCTCAAGATGATCCTCTCCTACGTGTCCGGACACAATTCGAAATCACAACTGTCTTCCGACCTCTGCCCCGGCGTCGGGCACAGG
>DHAI01000028.1:1541-3291 GCA_002397355.1 Ruminococcaceae bacterium UBA4958
CGTCTGATTGCCATCGGTGGGACGGACGCAGCCTCGGAAAACTCGGCGGACTTATGGACGGCTGTTCCGGATCAAAAAATACAGCCACCGCGCTTTCCTCCATTGCCTACAGATCCCTTGACTACTTCATCTATGACTGGCCGCATCAACAGCTATCAGTAGATGAAAGGGATTTTAAGGATGCTTGTCGCACGGTTGAAGGCACTCAGTCTGAAAAAGGACTTACCGATGTTCGACCGCTGGTGCCCTTCCGAGGAATTTATTGCATTTCTGCGCAGGGAAAGATTCCCTTTCCGAAAATATGATGTTTCCCTCTCCGGGAGAGGATTTCATTTCCGCCACAGCAGAACGATGCCGTCCTCCGCCTTGACGGAAATTTCGCCGATCGTTCCGACGTCGAGCATCTCGCCGCTCCATAAATCCAAATAGCTGCCTTTCGGCGCAATGAGCCGGATCTGGTTGTTTGCACAGCCTAGGATAGCCGTCAGATTCCCGTGCGCACAGCGAACCGGAAGGGGAAAAGCGTGGTCTCTTCCGCCAAGAGGTCTGACCGGATTTTTGAGAGCCGAACAGAACATGTTGAGCGCTTTGCGGAGAATGGGTTCCGCTTTTGATTCATAGAGAAGAGAAGGACCGGCCATTCCGTTGAACAACACAAAACGTCCCTGCCCGTAAGACCTTTCCCAAAGAAGAGGCGTTCCGTCCGCGTAGCGCAAACTTTCCTGACAGGTCCAGCCGGCGCTCGAATCGAAGAAAGGAACCATGCGGGTCAAAAGCAAATGTCCCGCATAGGAGCCAAATTCCTGTACTTCGTAGCCGCAGGGCAAAGTTTCTAGGCCACCTGCCCGCAACCCTATTTTTTCCGAAAGGAAGCCGGGCCACGGCCGGTTCATACCGGCATCGTTGTTCTTGCGGCCGGATGTTGCGTCAAGGAAAACGGTTCCCCCTTCCTGGGCAAAACGAAGAATTCGTTTGGCGTCCTCTTCTTCCCACGCAACGACATCGCTTAAAACCAGAAGGCCGCCGGTTTCCGGCAAATCTGCAAACTGGCGCATTTCGGTCACGACGCCCTGCTCCGAAAGCAGCGCGTTCAGCATTGCCTGACCACGTGCGCTGTCGTCGGTCCGCCGGCCGTCAACCGGAGCGCACTTTGTGTCGCAGACTTCAACTGCCTGCGCATCAAGCGAATAAGCGATAAAAGCGCTGGCTGGAGCTGGTTGCAATGCCCCGGTCAGACAAATTGTTTTCTGAAGCACGTCATGCAGGCGTTTCATCATTCTGCTGCGTGCAGAGGGATTATCGCCGTCGTCCAGAAGGCCCCAGTCGCCCGCTTCAAAGTCGCGGCTTCTAGCGTTCAAGAGCCAACCTGTTACCGATTGGGCTCCGCTGAACAGTCCGGCTAGGTAAAAGCGAGCAAGCTCGGAAGGCTCCACTGCGCACGGCTTGGTGGAGGAGTTCAGGGTATTGCCAGACTGCACTTCAGTCACTTCAACAGGGCGGGAGGAAACAGCCGCTGTTTTACGCACGCCCGCAGCCATAAGGGCTGGAAAATATTCCCTCCGTGCGTAGGTGAAGTGCCACGCCGGGTGGTAGCTCGCACCGAGGACATTAACCGTTTCGGCTATGCGCTTAAGGTCGACGCCGTTTGCCGCTTGATTGTCGAGGAAAGGGCAGGGGTTTACACACATAGGCGTGACCTTGTCGTAACGGCGAACCTCACTGCGCACCCAGTCCAGTTCCGAAGCTAGCC
>DHAI01000028.1:3411-3544 GCA_002397355.1 Ruminococcaceae bacterium UBA4958
CCAGTTCCGAAGCTAGCCAGAAAGAGCGAAACCGGCAGTCGTCCATCCAAGGCCGATAGCTCTGCCATGTGTTGCCGCGCTGCGCCGGGTGGGCGAGGTCCTCCGGGAAAGGAATATCGTCAAAGGAAGAAAA
>DHAI01000028.1:3756-3979 GCA_002397355.1 Ruminococcaceae bacterium UBA4958
CGTCCAACTGATTTTCGTATTGTTTGCCAAGCCAGTCGTGCCACCGCTGAAGCGTCTCCGGAGTGCGGTCTCCGCCGCCGTTCGGCTCGTTCCAAAGAATCCACTGGCCGAGCGCCGGATGACTGCGGTAACGCGTCACGCAGGCTTTGATGTATTTTTCCATCGGGCCTTTCCAGTCTGCAGCGAGAAAACCGGTATGAGAATGCAGCAGCGACGGTGTCCC
>DHAI01000028.1:4136-4288 GCA_002397355.1 Ruminococcaceae bacterium UBA4958
TTGTTTAGCAGAGCAGCGTCAAACAGCGTGTCAAAAACGCGGAAATCCCACCTTCCCGGAGCCGACTCGATCCATGGCCATATCAGAAAGCAGCGTAGCCAACCGAGACCGCTTTTTGAGGCTTCGCGCACAAGCGCAGAGACTCGCTCTTT
>DHAI01000102.1:0-3666 GCA_002397355.1 Ruminococcaceae bacterium UBA4958
CCGGAACGCCGAACAGTACAGCCGGGACGGGGGGTGCCCCGACGAATGGCAGGTAAACAGATCGTCGCGCTGTGGGGAAGCCCCGGAAGCGGGACGACGCTGACCGCCGTGAAGATCGCCCGGGAGCTGGCAAGCCGGAGGAAAAGCGTGATGCTCGTTCTGGGCGACAGCGAAACGCCGTCCGTCCCCCTTCTTCTCCCGCAGACCGACGCCGGGAAGTCCCTTGGGCATCTGCTGTCCCTGCCGTCCGTCTCGCAGACCGATCTGTTCCGGCATTGCGTTCCGGTGGGGACGTCGCTGAGCCTGATGGGCTATATGTACGGCGAAAACGAGAAGACATGGCCGGAGTATTCGGAGCAGCGCGCAAAGGAGTTTCTCGACATCCTGAGGGATTCCGCGGATTACGCCGTGATCGACTGCCCCCATCACCTGCTCTCCAGCATCCTCACGGCCGTTGCGCTCGAGCAGGCGGGGCTGGTCCTCCGGGTGGTCAACGCCGACATTAAGAGCGTCGTCTTTGTAAAATCCCAGCGCCCGTTTCTGGCGGAATCCCGGTTCCGCTGGGAAGATCATATCAGCGTCATCAATAACGTCCTGCCCTTTCAGGACGTGCGCACGTATGAAGAAACATTCGGAGGAAAAGCTTATACGCTTCCGCATCTTTCCGCCCTGCAGCGGCAGTACGACGAATACCGCCTCCTGGAACCGATGGCGGGGAAGGAAGGGAAGCTGTATGAGACTGTGATCCGGAAGATCATCGAGAAGGAGATTGTGGAATGAATGACATATCCGGCCTGTACATGAGCCAGAGCGGCAGCATGGAATTTTCCAAGCTGCTGGATCAGGTGCAGGCATACCTATCTGAAAACTATAAGGAGCTCATGGTCGAGGGCGGAGCCAAAAATCCGCAGCAGACGAAGGCGTATATCCGGCAGTATCTGTCCGAACAGCGCCTCAGCGTGGACGGTATGCCCCGGGAGCAGACGGTGAACCGGCTTTACCGTGAAATGGCGGAATACTCGTTCCTGACGCCTTACCTCAATTTTGAGATCAGGAACGTCGAAGGAATTGAGATCTGCGCGTGGGACAACGTGTGGATCAGTTATTCCAACGGGACGGAGAAGCAGTCGGAGGAACATTTCTTTTCCCCCGAGCACGCGAGGAACGTGATCATCCGCCTTCTGCACCAGTCGGGCATTTCGCTCGACAACACGAAGCCGCTCGCAATCGGCCATCTGGGCAAAAACATCCGCATTACCGTGGACGGCGGGGGCGGGACGCTGGACGACGACGTCGGCGTCTCCGTCAGCATCCGATTCGTCAACCCGAATCATCTGTCCTGTGAGGATCTGATCCGGAACGGGACGCTGACGCCTGAAATGATGGGGTTCCTGGTTGCCGCCTACCAATACGGGGCGTCGATGGTGATCGCCGGAAAAACGAACTCCGGGAAAACAACCCTGATGAGCGACATTATGGCCAGAGCCGTCCCGGACGACAAAAAGCTCATCACGATCGAGTATGAGGACCGTGAATTCGACCTGATCAAGCGGGACGGGCGAGGCAGACCGCTGAATAAGGTCTTGCACCTGTGCACGCGGGAATCGGAAAAGCCGGAGCTGGCGATCACCGCGCAGCGGCTCGTGGAGTTTTCCATGACCATGAACCCCGCGTACTTCTGCCTCTCCGAGATCAAGGGCGGCGAGGCGTTTGCGACGATGGGGGCGTCCGAATCCGGCCATCCGACGATCACGACGACGCACGCAAGCTCGGCGGAGGACATTCCGAACCGGCTCGTGCCTCTGGCGTCGCTGGCCAGTAATTTCAGCGAGAAAACGCTGTATTTCCTTATGGCGCGCGCGTTCCCGATCCTTGTCTTTGCCCGGAAAAACGAGGACGGGAAACGCCGCATCGCGCAGATCTGCGAATCCGTGTACGAAGGCGGCCGCATCCGTGTCGTCCCTCTCTGGCTGTGGAGGACCGAATACAACGAGAAGGCGGGCGGGAAAACCGTCGTCCACGGCCGCTTTGAAAAGGTTCACAACATCTCCGAAACGCTGCGGCAGAAACTCCGGGAAAACGACATCCCGGAAAACGTGCTCCGTTCTTTCTTAACGGAAGAAGGAAAGGAAGGGATCTCCGCATGACCGCCCTTTATCTCTTTTCGTTTCTCCTGGTCGCCGCGGCGATCCTTTCGCTTCTCCGCATCGCTCCCGCCGACTTCCTGGACAGCCTCGCGGGCATGGCGCGGACGCTGCGTCCCAACCGGAAAGCCACGCTGAAACAGCAGATCAAAAAGAGCGTTAGGGAGAAGAAAATCGGCGGAATCCGCAAGATCTTCTCGGACGCCAGGAACGAGCTGGAGCTGACGCACCGCACCGACCGCCTGAGGTGGTATACCACGGCGTCGGTGCTCCTTTTTACGGCGGGGGTTCTGGTTTCCGCGCTGTTTGAAAACTATTTCCTGATGCCCGTGCTGGCCGTGGGGCTGGCGCTTTTGCCCTGGCTTTCCGTTTTACTCAACGCGGCGTCGTTTCAAAAGCAGCTGAACGGGGAGCTGGAGACGGCTCTCGGCATGATCACGACGTCGTATCTCCGAAACGACAACATCATTTCGGCGGTCCGCGAGAACGTCGGAAGCATCCACTACCCGATCCGTGAAATCTTTGAAAAGTTCCTGGTGCAGGCCGACCTGATCTCCAGCGACGTCACGAAGCTGCTGGAGGAAATGCGGGACAGCCTGGACAACACGGTGTTTCACGACTGGGTGGACCAGGTGATCCTCTGCCGGCAGAACAGGACGCTGAAAAGCACGCTGCAGCCGATTGTCTCGCGGCTGTCGACGGTCCGCGAAGTGACCGGAAAGCTGGAGAACCTGATGTACGAGCCGGTCAAGGAGTTCATTTCCCTGGCCGTCATGGTGGTCCTCAACTTCCCGATGATCCGGCTGATGTCGCCGCAGTGGTACGATACCATCACGCGCCGGACGGGCGGGCAGATCCTGATTGCGTTCACATTTTTCGCCGTGTTTTTCTCGCTCTGCGCCTGCATTACGAAAACGCGGCCGGCAGAGTACCGGAGGTAGTTTATGAAAGCACTGATATTTTTCATCTTTCTCTTTCTTGCGGTCGGCGTTTACCTGCTCCTCAGCGAGCTGCTGCACCTGCCGTCTCTCGCCAACACCCGGGCGGTACTCAAACTGACGCAGAAAAAGAAAGCGAGGGGAATCGACGCGCTGCAGGCCAGGCTTGCTTCCGCGCTGGCGAAACACATCCGCCTGAACGAGTACCGGCGCAGGACCATGACGGCCACGCTGAAATACGCGGGCATCGAGACGACGCCGGAAGCCTACTATGCCGGGATCATCGTCCGGTCGCTGCTCCGCCTCCTTCCCGCGGTCCTCTGCGCATTTACAATTCCCATAGGGATCGTCGTTTTTGTCCTCTGGGCGCTGAAAGGCTTTTTCGACGGGACGCGCGAGGCGCAGAACATCGTCGATGAAAAAAGGAACCGGATCGACGCCGAGCTGCCCCGGTTTGTGGAGACGGTCTCCCAGGAACTGGAGGCGAGCCGCGACGTCCTTTTGATCCTGGAAGGTTATCTGCCGAGCGCAGGGCCGCTGTTCCAGGACGAGCTGAAGATCACGGTCGCGGAAATGAAATCCGG
>DHAI01000102.1:3963-4268 GCA_002397355.1 Ruminococcaceae bacterium UBA4958
CAGATGAAGAAATACTCTTATCTGATGCTTGCCTGTTTCGTGGCCGCCTACGCCTATGTGATCGTCGTCCAGGTGGTTGGCGCGGCGCGCGGCACATGGGGGTGATGCGAAATGAAACTGCTGCGCTCCAAACGGGGCGAGATGCTGGTGACCGTGAGCGTCGTCCTGATGGTCGCCATGACCGTCGTCGCCTTTTCCACGAAGCTTTATCCGGTGTTTTTGCACAAACAGCAGCTTGATACCTACGCCGGCGAGCTCTGCCGGGTGGCGGAAATCTCCGGGCGCGTCGGCGACGAAACGGTCGC
>DHAI01000102.1:4470-4924 GCA_002397355.1 Ruminococcaceae bacterium UBA4958
GTACAGCTGAACGGGGAAATCACCGTCACCTGTACCATGACGGAAAATATCGGCCTGTGGGGCGGCTTCGGATCGTTCCCGATTACGATCCAGGGCCGCGCGACGGGCCAAAGCGAGGTGTACTGGAAATGAAACCGCTGAGCCTGAAAGACCGGAAGGGGAACATGATCGTCCTCGCGCCGGTGCTTTGTCTTGTCCTGATGACCTTTTCGGCCTCTTTGTTCGAGCACTCCCGCCTGAACGGCATCGCCGGGAATACCCGGGACGCGGTTCAGGCCGCGATCACGCAGGTGTGCGCGGACAACAGCAAAAACGTGTATTCCGGCGTCCGCGAAGGATATGCCGGCGGGTACAAATTTGTGGACGCCGGCTGGAAGCCGGAGGTGACTTCGGGCGACATCATGGCGAAGGTGGACGCAAAGCTGGGAACGGCAAACGGCGTGAAGACGGCGGA
>DHAI01000102.1:5193-7710 GCA_002397355.1 Ruminococcaceae bacterium UBA4958
TGGTCTTCCCTCCCGCCGATGGTGATCCAGGTAAACGCCTCCTCCGCCTATTCCCCGCAGGGACCGGAAAGAGGAAATGCGGGGCAGCCGGATCCAGGCCAGCCGGTGACGCAGATCAGCCTGTCCGAAACCGATATGACGCTGGACAGAGGGGACACGGAAGTGCTGTCCGCGTCCGTAACGCCGGAGGATGCGGACAATCATGTGTCCTGGACCAGCACGGACAGCAAGGTCTGCACGGTCACCCAAACGGGCGCCGTCACCGGAGTAGACAGAGGGACAGCGTCCGTCGTCGCGCTCTCCTCCGAAGGGAAAATGGCTGCCTGCCGGGTAACGGTCGTGAACCCGGTGACGGGCGTTGTCCTCGACAAGTCGTCGATGACCATGATCCCGGGGGCGACCGCAAACCTGCACGCGGACGTGCTGCCCGGCGACGCCACGAACCGGGGCGTCCAATGGGCTTCGTCGGACAGTAAAATCTGTACGGTTGACAGTTCCGGAAAGGTCACCGCCGTGGAAGCCGGCATGGCAAAGGTCACCGTCATGACGCAGGAAGGCGGATTTTTCGCGGACTGCGTCGTTACGGTCAAAACCCCCGCCTCCGGTTTGACGCTGGACAAAACAAGCTTGACGATGAAAAAAGGAGACACGGAGCAGCTGACGGCGACAGTTTATCCTTCCGGCGCAAAGCCGGAGGTCCTCTGGGCGTCGTCGGACGGCAATGTCTGCACGGTCGATCAGACTGGAAAGATAACGGCGGTCGGCGACGGATCGGCGGTGATCTCCGCGACGACGAAAGACCTGCGGCATACAGCAACGTGCAACGTTACGGTAAGCTCTGCTCCTGGACCTGTAAAAAACCTGAAAGCGACCATGAGTTCAAGTGGATGGATGACGATATCCTGGTCGTGTCCGGACTCCCTTTCCGCAATCCTGTCATACACGGTGCGTGTCGGGGATAAAACCCTGACGGTAACATCTGAATCTGCGTCGCTATCTTATCCGTATGCGGGCGACGTCGCCATCAGCGTCTGCGCAAACAGCCGCGAAGGCGCCGGCGCTGCGACGGCTCAGGACTATGTCATAGAAAGCCATACGTCGACGACATCTCATACCGTGTACCAGTACGAAGAGTTGCGCTCCTATTATGTAGGGGACAGCCACCACAACGAACATTCCTATTTTTCGAGTTCAGATCCCTCTCTGGCGCATGGAGAGCGGATTATCTACAACTATATTAATTCGGATGGGGACCGCTGCTCAGAGCACGATTATGTTTATCGCAGAGGCTCCAGCACTGTGAGCAACTCAACGACTGTATATGAAATGCACCTGCTCCAGTAAATAGGATTGATCTGATAACAACTGGGTGAATTTTATAAATAGGTTGTATTTATCCTATTTCCTGTGTATACTGTATCATATAGGGGGCGGCCTGAAATGAAGATAGACACAAACAGCCTTGTTTCCATTACGGAGGCAAACCGGAACTTTTCCAAAGTAGCCCGGCTGGTCGACGAAAAGGGCGCTGCCGTAATCCTGAAAAACAACGCCCCGCGCTATGTTGTGCTGGAGTTTGGGCAAATGCAAAAAGAAGCCGCCGTGCCGGATGAAGATGCGATGGATATTTCAAAGCGGGTACTGGCAAAGCATAAAAAAGCTTTTGAGGAGCTGGCAAGGAACAGATCGCTCAACAGATGATTGAACATAGCTGAAAATGATATAGCAGGTACGCTGGCGGCCGGATTTTATCCGGCTGCCAATTTTTTTAAAAGCGGAACCGGTTCCGCTTTTCACGAGGGGGATAAAAGATGCTAAATGTCGTTGTGGAAACCGGACGCCTTGTCGCGACGCCGGAACTGAAACATACCAAGAATGAGAAACCCATTCCCTGCACGCGGTTCTCGATTGCCGTGGACCGGGACTACAAGCAGGAGGGCAAGGAGCGAGTGACGGACTTCTTCGACGTAATCTGCTGGCGGGGAACGGCGGAACACGTCTGCAAATATTTTAAGAAAGGACAACTCATCACCGTCAGAGGCTCTCTGCAGACGCGGTCCTACGAGGACAGCCAGGGCGCAAAGCATAAGGCGATCGAGATCGTCGCGGAAAGCGTTTATTTTGCCGACCAGAAACAGGAGTAAAAGGAAATCGGAGGAATCAGGCGAATGTCGGAAAAATTGGAATATGCGCTGCAGCTTGCCGCCCAAACGGCCCGCAGGGTAACTTTCGGGCCGAAAGCGTGGGCGTCCTTTCTGCGGACCGCGGCGCGCTTTTATAAATACCCTTTCCAGGATCAGCTGCTGATCTATGCCCAGCGCCCGGACGCTACCGCCTGCGCGAGCTACGATCTCTGGAATCGCCGGATGAACCGCTGGATCAAGCAAGGCTCGTCCGGAATTGCGCTCGTTGCCGAGATTCCGAAGGGGCTGCGGCTCAGATATGTCTTCGACGTGGCGGACACAGCCGGCGGAAAGGACGCGAAAGCCCCTTATCTCTGGCGGTTGAAGCCGGAAC
>DHAI01000102.1:7966-8671 GCA_002397355.1 Ruminococcaceae bacterium UBA4958
GATGCCCTGCCGGATTTATTAAAATCCCGGGAGGGGAGTTTTCTGGAAGACCTCGACGATCAGAACGTCCGTTTGCTGTTTCGTGAGACTCTCGCGGCAAGCGCCCAGTTCATCCTTTTGACACGCTGCGGGATTGATCCGGAACCGTTTATCACGCAGGACGACCTGCGTGGGATCGTCAATTTTAACACTGTCTCCACTCTCTCATGTTTTGGAAATGTATTGTCCGGTTGCTCGGGACCACTCTTGCGCCGCATCGAACGTACCGTAAAAAAACTTGAGAGGACAGCACTTGAAAAACAACAGAGGGAAGGATATAATAAGTTTAGCGATTTAAAGCGTGATTTCGCGGAGGAGAGTGTAAATCATGGAACTGAAATACAAGAAGTGCGGGGATTACCTGATCCCGGATCTCAAGATCGATCCGCAGCCGGAAGGGGAACTCGGGAAGTACGGCAAGATGCGGCAGAAATACCTCAAGAAGCATCACGGCGGGATATATACCGCCATGATGCTCGAGGGGAAGCTGTGGGCGCATCTGCTGGACATCGACCGGGAGGCGGAAGAGATGGAGGACCGGCTGACGAAGCAGATGAAGCAGCAGCGCGGGATAACCGAGCAGTTGAAAGCGTCCGACCAGATGCGCTGGGTGCGGGAAATGAACAACGTCCGGGCGTCGGTCGAGGAGATCATCCGGAACGACCT
>DHAI01000102.1:8883-9576 GCA_002397355.1 Ruminococcaceae bacterium UBA4958
CGCGCAGGCGGGGGATGAAAAATCCTCCGCCTTTTCCATTCCCCAGGAAGACATCAACCGCGCCTTGCGGCAGGGAAGCGGTTTCGAGGGCGGAAAGCACCGCATATACGAATGGTTCCAGCACCAGCACAGCGATAAAGAGAGCGCCGATTTTCTGAAACACGAATACGGTACGGGAGGGCGCTCTTTTCGATTCTCCGACGGCTCTGACGGCTCCGCCTGGTACGATGCCAAAGGCTTTGCCGTTTCGCACGGCTGGAATACCGCCAACCCGGAACGCCGCCTCACATGGTCCAGCGCCGCCAGGCAGCTGCATGACCTTGTCTTAACCGGAAAATACCTGACATCCGAAGAGCGGAAGGAAGTTGGGCAGAAAAAAGAACAGCCTGCCCCGTTTGATCTAAGGAACGAGCCGGTTACCCGCGGCGGCGGCACTCTTACCGTCGGAGACGGAGGCGCTTTTCATGATGTGGTCGTAACGCTTACCGACGAGCAAAACGAGAGGCTGCAAAAAGCTGTTCCGGACAGCAGTGAAAAATCCGAGTCTGAAAAGCCGGCCGCCACAAATTTCCATATCACCGACGACCGCCTGGGCGAAGGCGGGCAAAAGGCAAAATACACCGCGAACATCACCGCCATCCGCACCCTGAAAGCCATTGAGGCCGAAAGCCGTCCCGCGACGCCGGAAGAACA
>DHAI01000102.1:9811-12957 GCA_002397355.1 Ruminococcaceae bacterium UBA4958
TACGCCGCCGCGCGGGCATCCGTATTAAACGCCCACTACACTTCCCCTTTGGTTATCCGGGCGATCTACGGGATGCTGGAACGGCTCGGCTTCCGCACTGGCAATATTCTGGAGCCGGCCTGCGGAACCGGCAACTTTTTCGGCCTCGTGCCGGAAAGCATGGCAAAAAGCCGGCTGTACGGCGTGGAGCTCGACAGCGTTACGGGACGGATCGCGAAGCGGCTCTACCCGGGCGCGAATATCACCGTTTCCGGCTTTGAAAAGACGGAGTTCCCCGACGACTTTTTCGACCTCGCCGTCGGCAACGTCCCGTTCGGAGAATATCAGCTTGCGGACAAACGATACGATCAATATAAATTCCTCATCCATGACTATTTCTTTGCCAAGACGCTGGATAAAGTGAGACCGGGCGGCCTGATCGCCTTTCTCACCAGCAAGGGGACGATGGACAAGCGGAATTCCTCGGTGCGGCGCTACCTTGCGCAGCGGGCCGAGCTGCTGGGAGCCGTGCGGCTCCCGAACGACGCGTTCCTGAAAAACGCCGGCACGGAAGTCACGACGGATCTCCTGATCCTGCAAAAGCGCGACCGCCTTTCCGCGGAAGAGCCGGAGTGGCTGGAAATCGGAGAGACGGAGGACGGCGTCCCGGTCAACCGGTACTTTCTGAATCATCCCCGGATGATGCTCGGGAAAATGTCGTTCAGCAGCCGAATGTACGGGAACGCGAAGGAAACGACCTGCAATCCCCAGGAAGGGGCCGATTTTGAGGAACAGCTCAAAACGGCCCTTTCTTTTGTTTCCATGCCGGACCGGGAATCGCCGGCGGTCGACGAGCCGGCCGCGGAAAGCCCGGAGCAGCGCGAATCGATTCCGGCGGATCCCGGCGTCCGCAATTTCAGCTATACCGAAGTCAACGGCGGAGGGCTGTACTTCCGTGAAAACTCCGCCATGAACCCCGTGAATGTTTCCGTAGCCGCGGGCGACCGCATCCGCGGCATGATCGGCCTGCGTGACTGCGCCCGCCGCCTGATCGGCCTGCAGATGGACGGCGCGGACGATACGGCCGTTCAGGGCGCGCAGAAGCAGCTCAACGCCTTATATGACACCTTCACCGCAAAGTACGGTTTGCTCAACGGCAGCGGCAACAGGCGGGCGTTTCAGCAGGATTCTTCCTACTGCCTGCTCTGCTCCCTCGAGGTCATCGACGAAAACGGGGATCTGGAACGCAAAGCCGACATGTTCACCAAGCGCACCATCCGGCAGCGGACGGTGATTACGTCGGTCGACACGCCGAGCGAGGCCCTTACGGTTTCCCTCGGCGAAAAGGCGCGCGTCGATCTGGAGTACATGGCCTCCCTGCTGGGAGGCCCGGAGAAAATCCCGTCCATCGTGGAGGACCTGCGCGGCGTCATTTTCGCGGAGCCGGAGGAAGCGGCGACTTCCGATACGCCGCCCCAGGCATTGCGCTGGGTGACGGCGGGCGAATACCTTTCCGGCAACGTGAGGGAAAAGCTGCGGACCGCCCGCGCGGCCGCAGAAAAGAATCCGGCGTTTGCCGTAAACGCGGCCGCGCTCGAAAAGGTGCAGCCGAAGGACTTGGACGCGTCGGAAATCGACGTCCGTCTCGGTGCAACCTGGGTTGATCCGACATACATCGATCAGTTTGTTTACGAAACCTTCGAAACGCCGATTTATCTGAGAAACGGGCAGGGAATCAGAACCCGATATTCGGCCGTGTCCGGCGTCTGGAACGTCAGCGGAAAAGGGCAGGACAGCTATGACAGTGTTCCCGTCCATGTCACTTACGGCACCGGCCGTGCCAACGCTTACAAAATCGTGGAGGACACACTCAACCTGAAAGCCGTCCGGATCTTCGACCAGGTGGAGGACGCGGACGGGAAAAAGCACCAGGTCCTGAACCAAAAAGAAACCACCCTGGCGCAGCAGAAACAGGAGGCGATCAAGCAGGCGTTCCACGACTGGATCTGGAAAGATCCGCAGCGCAGGGCCGACCTCTGTAAAAAATACAACACGTTGTTCAACTCCACCCGGCCGCGCGAGTACGACGGCAGCCACCTCACATTTCCCGGAATGAACCCGGAGATCGCGCTGCGGCCACACCAGCTCAACGCCGTGGCTCATATCCTGTACGGCAAAAACACGCTTCTCGCGCACTGCGTGGGGGCAGGAAAGACATACGAAATGGCGGCGGCCGCCATGGAGTGCAAGCGGCTCGGCCTCTGCCACAAGAGCCTGTTCGTCGTCCCGAACCACCTCACCGAACAGTGGGGCGGCGATTTCCTGCGCCTGTACCCCGGAGCCAACATCCTGGTGGCCACGCGGAAGGACTTCGAACCGCAGAACCGGAAAAAGTTCTGCGCCCGGATCGCGACCGGCGACTATGACGCCGTGATCATCGGACATTCCCAATTCGAGAAAATCCCGGTCTCGAAAGAACGGCAGGTCATGATGATCCGGGAACAAATCGACGATGTCCAACGGGGAATCGATCAGGCCAAGCAGGAACATGGGGAAAATTTCACCATCAAGCAGATGGAAAAAACGAGGAAGTCCCTGGAAGTCAGGCTGGAACGCCTGAACGACGACAGCAGAAAGGATGATGTGGTCACTTTTGAAGAACTCGGCGTCGACCGCCTGTTCGTGGACGAAGCGGACAGTTTCAAAAACTTATTCCTCTACACAAAAATGAGGAATGTGGCGGGCATCGGTCAGGCGGAAGCGCAGAAGTCCACCGACATGTTTACAAAATGCCGATACATGGACGAGCTGACCGGCGGCCGGGGAACCACGTTCGCCACCGGCACGCCGATCAGCAACTCCATGGTCGAGCTTTATACGATGATGCGTTATCTGCAGTACGACACCCTGCAAAATCTCGGCCTCGGCTATTTCGACAACTGGGCGGCAACGTTCGGAGAGACCG
The DNA here is from genome assembly GCA_002397355.1 of Ruminococcaceae bacterium UBA4958. Lineage (GTDB taxonomy): Bacteria > Bacillota > Clostridia > Oscillospirales > Acutalibacteraceae > Thermocaproicibacter. The sequence goes on from DHAI01000102.1 coordinate 12,756, forward strand.
TGACGGCGACGGAGCTGGCTCCGGAAGGAACCGGATTCCGCACGAAGACGCGGTTCGCCCATTTCTTTAACCTGCCGGAGCTGATGAGCATCTGGAAAGAGGCGGCAGACATCCAGACGGCCGACATGCTGAAGCGGCCGGTGCCGGAGGCGGAGTACGTCAATGTGGTCACAAAACCGAGCCAAATTCAGAAGGAGGGCGT
>DHAI01000083.1:0-881 GCA_002397355.1 Ruminococcaceae bacterium UBA4958
ACATAGGTCGTCGTGTTGGAGGTGCCGAAGATGGAGCCGATGGAGGTGGCGATGGAATCGGCGAACAGGGCGCGGTCCATCTTGGAGTGGAAGCCGCTGCTGTTTTTCATGGCGGCCATATCTTCATCGCTGAAGATTCCGCTGCGGCGGCCCGTGCCGATGAAAGTGCCGATGGTGTCGAACGTATCGGAAAGGCTGAACGCGAAGATCGTCATAATGACGAGCAGAATTTTACCGGGATCCGCAAACAGCGAACCCATGCCGTTCGCGCCGAAGGCCGCGCCGAACGTGAGGCCGAGCTTCGAGAAAGAGGAGCCCAGGGTGGCGAAGGAGATGGAGGCGCCTGCGAAGCTCGTCACGCCCATCGGGATGCCGATCAGCGTTGTGGCGAGGATGCTGATGAGGATCGCGCCCTTCACGTTGAGCATCAGCAGCACCACGACGAGGACGATGCCGATCAGGGCCAGCAGCACGGAAGGCTGGTTGAACGCGGCGATGGATGGAACCACGCCGCCGTTGGAGGCGACGGAGGTGACGGCGGAGTAGCTTGCCTTCGGGTCGTAGGCCTGGCCGTTGACGGAGAGGATGGATCCGGCGTCGGTGGAGAACTGGATCAGGTTCGCGTCCTTCAGGCCGATGTACGCCACGAAGATGCCGATGCCCCCGCTGATGGCGTTCTGCACGCTCTTCGGGATGGACTGGATGATCATTTTACGGAACTTTGTGACGGTAATGAGAATGTTGATGATGCCGCAGATGAATACCATGGCGAGCGCCTGCTGCCATGTGAACTTCAGCGCGAAGCACACCGTGTAGGTGAAAAACGCGTTCAGTCCCATGCCCGGCGCCTGCGCGTAAGGCACGTTGGCGAACAGCGCCAT
>DHAI01000083.1:981-1488 GCA_002397355.1 Ruminococcaceae bacterium UBA4958
GCGTTCAGTCCCATGCCCGGCGCCTGCGCGTAAGGCACGTTGGCGAACAGCGCCATCACGAGCGTGCCGATCGTCGAGGCGATGATGGTGGCCAGGAAGACCGCCTGCGTGTCCATCCCGGTCTGGCCGAGCACCTGCGGGTTGACAAACAGGATGTACGACATGGTGAAGAATGTCGTGAGGCCGGCGATGATCTCGGTTTGGACGGTTGTGCCGCTGCCCTTCAGGTCGAAGAAGTCGCCCTTCGGGTGAATCGGCTGCATTTTGTTTTCCTCCATATTCTTCCCTCCGCGATAAAAATTACCCGACAGTCCTGTCGGGCCAAACTTTACAAAAACAGTATATCGGTTTCAGCGAAAGAAAGCAATACTTGATTTAGACAAAATCTAGGCCCTTTGTCATAGATTATTCATAATTTTCGGCGGACTCCATATATAAACTCCCTTTTCCTTGCAAACGCGGCCCGGCCGGATTATGAATTTCTGGTTGCCTGTTTCCTGCAAAAGG
>DHAI01000083.1:1675-7326 GCA_002397355.1 Ruminococcaceae bacterium UBA4958
TTTTTCCACCGGCAGCTCCGCGCGGGCGTTCAGATCCGGCCCGGCCGTGTGCCCGGCCCGGAATTCGTAGAAGCCCTGGGCGCCCACCATGGCGCCGTTGTCGCCGCAGTAGCGCAGCTCCGGCCGGTAGAACGCGAGACCGCGTTTCCGGCATTCCCGTTCCAGCGTGCGCCGCAGCAGCGAGTTGGCCGAAACGCCCCCCGCGATGGCGAGCTTTTTCGCGCCGGTGTCCCGTGCCGCCGCAAAAAAGTTGCGTGTCAGGCAGTCCACCACGGCCTGACGGTAAGAAGCCGCGAGGTCCGGGACGCGGATGGTTTCGCCGCGCTGCGCCGCGTTGTGGATCAGGTTGATGACGTGCGTTTTCAGGCCGGAGAAGCTGAAGTCGTAGGGCGCGCCGTCCACCGAGGGGCGCGGCAGCCGGTACGCTTTCGCGTCTCCGCTTTCGGCAATTCTGTCCAGCTCCACGCCGCCGGGGTAGGGGATGCCCATGGCGCGCGCGGCTTTGTCGAAGGCCTCGCCGGCGGCGTCGTCGCGCGTGCGGCCGAGCACGCGCAGCTCTGTGTAGTCCTCCACCTGCACGATATGGGTGTGCCCGCCGGAGACGACGAGGCACAGGAAAGGCGGCTCCAGCTCCGGGAAGGTCAGGTAGTTCGCCGCAATGTGCGAGCGCAGGTGGTGGACCGGCACGAGCGGCAGGCCGGATGCGAGCGAAAGGCCCTTCGCAAAGTTGACGCCCACCAGGAGCGCGCCGATCAGCCCGGGGGCGTAGGTGACGGCCACGGCGCCGAGTCCGCCCAGGTCCGTGCCCGCGTCGCCGAGCGCTTTCCGCACGACGGCGGAGATCGCCTCGCAGTGCCGCCGCGAGGCGATCTCCGGCACGACGCCGCCGTACAGCCTGTGTTCCGCCACCTGCGACGCCACTACGTTGGAGAGCACGGTCCGCCCGTTCTCGACCACTGCGGCGGCCGTTTCGTCGCAGGAGCTTTCGATGCCAAGCAGTTTCATGCCTTTTTCTCTCTTCCCGCGCGGCAGCCGAACCCGGCCTCCAGCGCGCTTTTTTTCGTACCTCCGGCGCCGTTGCGGACGCTGACGCGCACGTGAACGCCGTTTTTCAGGGGGGACAGCAGCAGCCCGGCCACGATGCCGGCGAGAAAACAAGCCGGCCGCGTCGGGAAACGAAGTTTTCCTTCTTTCATTTCTCATCAGCTTCTTTCGTCTTATAATGATCCTTCGAGGCGATCTTTTGCACTAAAATACAGCGTGTATATAACGGCGTCCTCGTCCGGGCACCTGTAAAAGCCGCGCCGGCGGCCGGCTGCCTGAAAGCCGAGCTTCTCGTAAAGCGCGACCGCCGGAGCATTGGATTCCCGCACCTCCAGCGTGACGAACGCGGCGCCCCGCGCCCTTGCCGCCCGGATCAGACCGTTCATCAGCGCGAGCGCGATGCCTTGCCTGCGGTACTGCGGGAAAACGGCCACGTCGTCCACATAACATTCGTCCAGCACACAGTTCATCCCCGCGTAACCGGCGACCTTTCCGTCCAGTTCCGCCACGGCGAAGACGGCGCCCGGCTTGTTGAGTTCGGCGGCGAGGCAGGGCCGCGTCCACGGCTCAGCGAAACAAAGGCGTTCCAGCGCCGCCAGGTCGTCCAGGTGGCGCTCTTCCATGGGGACAATCTTCAGTTTTTCCGCCATGCCGCACCGCCTTTCCCGTGATTTTTAATAATATTACAAAATGTATTTATTATATAGAATAATAAGGAATGTATTGTATTCTCTTCACTTTCTTCGATAGACGAGGAAATCGAATGCCAGCTCCGTCCGCAGGGAATGGAGCGCTTTCAGCCGCTCGCGTCCTTCCCAGGGCGTTTTCCAGGCGTAGGGCGTCATCGCGAACAGGTCGCGGATCAGCCGCGGGTCGTCCGTTTCCAGCTTGCCGCGCACCGGCACGCGGTCCAGAAAGGTAAAGCCGGGGTATTCCGTGTCTTTCCGCTCGTTCTCATAGGGTTGGTCGTAAAGGATCTCCTTCAGACCGTAAAGGTGCCGTTCGCCCGGCACGGCAAGGATCAATATGCCGCCGGGCTTCGCAACCCTCGCCAGTTCCCCGGGGACGATAGGCGCGAACACGTCCGTGACGAGGTCCGCCGAAGCGGGCAGCACCGGGATGCCGAACATGCTGCCGACGGCGAACGGAATGGAGCGGTACCGCTTCGCGGCGGCCTTTACGGCGCATTTTGAGATGTCGAACCCGCAGATCTGCGGGCTGCGGCCGTTTTCGGCGAGGAACGCCGCCAGGCGGCCGGTGTAATACCCCTCTCCGCAGCCGGCGTCCAGCACGGCCGGCCCGCTCCGCGGCAGATACCGCAGAGCGAGCCCGTTCAGCGCGTCGCTGAAGCGCCGGTAAGCGCCGCTTTCCAGAAAACGGCGGCGGGAGGCGACCATCTCCCTGTCGTCGCCCGGGGAAGCGGAGTGCTTTTTGTTCGGCGGGAGCAGGTAAACGTAGCCTTCCGAGGCGACGTCGTAGCTGTGGCCGTTCGGGCAGAGCCAGACCTTCTCCCGCTTTTCCAGCCGCGCCCCGCAGACGGGGCAGGCGAAGATGCTCATGCTTTCGCCTCGAACCACGTTTCGCCGACCTTCGCGTCCGCCGTGAGCGGCACGGAGAGGGACGCCGCGTTCTGCATCTCCTCCGTCAGCAGGGAGGCGGCGCGGAGCGCCTCGTCCGCCGGCGACTCCACGATCAGCTCGTCGTGCACCTGCAGGATCAGCCGGGATTTCATCTTTTCCTTTGCCAGGCGGTTTTCCACGCGGATCATCGCGATCTTGATGATGTCGGCCGCCGTGCCCTGGATCGGCATATTGCGCGCCACGCGCTCGCCGAACGCGCGCAGGTTGTGGTTGGAGCTCGCGAGCTCCGGCAGATAGCGCCGCCTGCCGAACAGCGTTTCCACGTATCCTTTTTCCTTCGCTTCCTCGACCACGCGCTTCATGTAGGCGTCCACGCCGGAAAAGTTCGCGAGGTAGTCCGTGATATACTGTTTGGCCTCGCGCATGGAGACGTGGATGTTCTGGGAAAGCGAGTACGCTCCGATGCCGTATACGATGCCGAAATTCACGGCTTTCGCGCGGCTGCGCATCAGCGGCGTGACCATCTGCTCCGGGATGTGGAAGACCTGCGAGGCCGTGCGGCGGTGGATGTCGGCGCCGTCGCGGAACGCCCGGGCCATGTTCGCGTCGTTCGCCACATGGGCCAGCACGCGCAGCTCGATCTGCGAGTAGTCGGCGTCCACCAGCACCCAGCCGGGGCGCGCCACGAAAAAGCGGCGCATCTCCCGCCCAAGGTCCGTGCGCACGGGGATGTTCTGCAGGTTCGGCTCGGTGGAACTGATGCGTCCGGTGCGCGTCTCCGTCTGGTTGAAGCTCGAATGGATCCGGCCGTCCGGCGCCACGACCTTCAGCAGCCCGTCGCAGTAGGTGGATTTCAGTTTCGTCAGCATGCGGTAGCTGAGCACCAGTTCCACGGCGGGGCTTTCGTAGCGGAGCTTCTCCAGCGTGTCGGCGCTGGTGGACCAGCCGGTCTTCGTCTTTTTCCCGTGGTCGAGGCCGAGCTTGTCGAAGAGCGCCTCGCCGAGCTGCTTCGGGGAGTTGATGTTGAATTCGTACCCGACGGTCTCGTAGACCTGCTCCTGCGCCTCGGCGATCTTCTTGTCCAGCTTTTCGCCGAAGGCGCGGATGCCGTCCGCGTCTACCGCGAAGCCGACGTTTTCCATGCGCGCAAGCACCCGGGCCAGCGGGATCTCGATGTCGTTCAGCAGGGGGGTCTGGCCGTTTTCGGCGATCTTCCGCGCGAGCGCGTCCGTCAGGGCGGGCAGTGCGGCGGCGGCCTGCTTCTCCTCCGGCAGGCCGTCCGGCACGGCGGAGCCGTATTCCCGCGCGAGGCGCAGCGGCCCGTACCCGGAAGCCGAAGGGTTCAGCAGGTAGCCGGCCAGCATCGTGTCGAACGCCGGCCCGGCAAGGTTCCCGCCGGCCCTGTCCAGCGCGGCGAAAAGCGGCTTGATGTCGTGCGTGTCTTTCCGAATGGCGCCGTCCTCAAAAATCGCGCGGATGGTCCCCGTGTCGTCCAGCTCGTGGAGCGCGCCGCCCGCGTTGACCGTCAGGGAGGCGACCGCGCCGTCCCGGAGCGTGTAGGTGAAGTCCGCGCGGCGGGCCTTTTTCAGTCCGTCCAGCAGCGCGGCGGCGTCGGTGTGCTCCGCAATCGTCACGGCGGGCGCCGCGGGGGCGGCGTTTGCCGCCGGTTCCGGCCCGTCGTCGTCGAGGCCGAGTTTTTCGATCAGCTTGAAGAATTCGAGCTTCGCCATCAGCCGGGCAGCCGCGGCGGCGTCGCGCTTTTTTGGGACGTAATCCGCCAGGTTCGTGTCGATTGGCACGTCTGTCCGGATAGTGCCGAGCCTGCGGCTGAGAAACGCGCTTTCCCTGCCGGCGGCGAGCTTCCGCTTCATCGTGTCGCGGATGTCGAGCTCGTCCAGGCGCGCGTAGATGTCGTCGATGCTGTGGTACGCCTGCACGAGCTGGCCGGCCCCTTTCGGGCCGATCCCCGGCACGCCGGGGATGCAGTCGGACGAGTCGCCCTGGATGGCTTTGATCTCGATCATTTCCTTCGGCGAGACGCCGTAGTCCTCCCGGATCTTCGCTTCGTCGTAGAGCGTGACCTGCGGCTGGCCCAGTTTCGTGGAGGCGAGGCGCACGGTGACGTGCGGGCCCACGAGCTGCAGGCTGTCGCGGTCGCCCGTCGCGAGCACGCACTCGCAGCCCTCGGTCTCGCACGTTTTGGCAAGCGTGCCGAGGATGTCGTCGGCCTCGAAGCCCTCGCATTCCACCAGGCGGTAGCCGAGCAGCGCGAGCAGCTCCTTGAGCGTGGGCAGCTGCTGCGCCAGCTCGGGCGGCATGCCCTTTCGGTTGGCCTTGTAGCCCGCGTACTCCTTGTGGCGGAACGTGGGCGCGCGCATGTCGAACGCCACCGCCACGGCGTCCGGCTCCGTCTCCGTCAGCAGGCGGTGCAGGATCGTGAGGAAGCCGTAGACGCCGTTCGTGTAGAGCCCGTCTTTCGTGGTGAGCAGGCGGATGCCGTAGAACGCCCGGTTCAGAATGCTGTTGCCGTCCAGTACAAGTAGTTTCATCGTTTTTCTCCCAGCCCATGGTTGATGGGATTATTATAGCACTTTCGCCGGGAAAAAATAAGTGGTATACTGATTTGTGTGCCGTGCCGGGCGGTCGCATGAACGCGCCGGTAGATCGCTATATCTTTATCAGTCATGAGGAGGAGATCGTTTTTATGACCGTGGGGATTCGCCCGTTTGAAATCGGGGACGCCGAGTCTATTTGCCGGTTGAATGCGGAGGAGATGGGGTACGATTTTCCTCTGGAACAGACTGTCAAAAAGCTGACCGCGCTTGCGGGCAGCCCGAAAGACAGAATCTTTGTGGCGGTTGCCGATTCCGCCGTTGTAGGGTACGTTCACGCGAACAACTATGACCTCATCTATGCGCCGCACATGAAAAACATCATGGGCATCGCGGTCGCAAAACGTTACCGGCGAAGAGGAATCGGCAAGGCGCTTCTTGACGAGGTGGAAGCGTGGGCGAAAAGGACCGGCGC
>DHAI01000083.1:7482-14050 GCA_002397355.1 Ruminococcaceae bacterium UBA4958
GGACCGGCGCGCACGAATTTTACCGCCGGTGCGGCTACGGATGCGAAAAGGAACAGATCAATTTCAAAAAGTTCTTTTCGTGAGGAAGAAACGGCACCGGGTCGGAATCAATTCACAGGAGTTTTGAAAAGCATATGGTCTGGGAAATCGGAGATGTTGAAATCGACGGCCGCGCGGTACTCGCGCCGATGGCGGGCGCGGGCGACCGCGCGTTCCGCGAGGTCTGCGCGCGCTTCGGCGCGGCGTGCACATGCAGCGAGATGGTCAGCGCGAAGGCGCTGCAGTTCCAGGATAAGAAGACGCGGGAACTGATGGAGCTGGGGGACGAAGCCCGCCCGGCGGGCATCCAGATTTTCGGTTCGGAGCCGGCGGTCATGGCGGCGGCCGCGAAAAAGGCGATGGAATTTTCGCCGGACTTCATCGACATCAACATGGGTTGCCCCGCGCCAAAGATCACCGGGCCGGGCGCCGGCAGCGCGCTAATGAAAACCCCGCCGCTCTGCGGGGAGATCGTAGCGGCGGTGGCGGCAGCCGTCCCCGTCCCCGTCACGGTGAAGATGCGCGCGGGGTGGGACGCGCAGAGCGTCAACGCGGTGGAAGTGGCGAAGATCTGCGAGAAGGCCGGGGCCGCCGCGGTGGCGGTGCACGCCCGCACGCGGGCGCAGCAGTACGCGCCGCCGGCGGACTGGGGCGTCATCCGGGCGGTGAAGGCCGCCGTGTCGGTCCCCGTGATCGGGAACGGCGACGTGACGGGCGCGCAGTCCGCCGCGCTCATGCTGGAGCGGACGGGCTGCGACGCCGTGATGGTCGGCCGGGGCGCGCTCGGAGACCCCTGGGTTTTCCGCCGGATCAACGATTACCTCACGGAATCCTGCCGCATCCTGCCGCCTCCCGGCGTCTGCGAGCGGATGCTCGTGATGGTGCGGCACATCGACCTCATGTGCCGCTACAAGGGCGAGCGCCGCGCGATGAACGAGGCGCGCAAGCACGTGGCGTGGTATCTCCGTGGGCTGCGCGGAGCGGCGGAATTCCGCCGCCGCGCCGGCCTGCTGGAGACGCGCGCCCAGCTTGACGGCCTGGTGCGCGACGTCGTCGCCGCACAGCGGGAGGAAAGCGCGGGGCGCGGCCCGGATCAGGCCCGGTAGAAGTCCGGGTTCGCCAGGTAATCCGCACGGGTGAGCAGGTAGCAGACCTCCGGGAGCATCTGGCCGCGGTAGTTGCAGTAAGAGGCCTGCGTCGTTTTTTCGTAGCGGAATCCGCATTTTTCAATCACGCGTGCCGAACGCGCGTTGAACGGGAAATGGGAAACGGCGAGGTAATCGAGGCCCAGCTCCTCAAACGCGAATACGACGACGCGCCTTACGGCCTCCGGCATCAGGCCGTGGCCCCAGTAGGCGTGCGAGAGCACGTATCCCATTTCCCGGCCGGCGCCCAGGCCTTCATGGCCGAGCTTGTCGGCGAACAGGCCCAGCGAGCCGATGACTTTGCCGTTTTCCCTGAGCACGACGGCGCATTCCCCTTCGTCTTTGAGAAAGCGGGCGAGGATCTCGCGGCTTTCCTCCAGACTTTCGTGCGGTTTCCAGCCGGCGTTCGGGCCGACCTCCGGGTCCGTGCAGTATTCGTGGAAATCGTTCAGGTCGCCCGCGCGCCAGGGGCGCAGAATCAGGCGCTTTGTCTCCAGCGTTTTCAAAAAAATGGCACTTCCTTTCGCCGGACCGGCTTCGGTGTTTGGCGTATGGGGCTGCCGGCCGGATCAAAACTGGAATCCGGATGCCATGGCATCCTTCCGTTTTCGGAACCAGTCTGTAAATTAACTGTATCTTTCACAGGTTTTATGGTATGATGATAGTACTGATCCGACGGCTGATAAAATGATTGAGAGGAATTTTCGTATGAGCACAACAGCGAAAAAATACATAGTCGCTCTCCTCGCGGCTGTTTTTTGTGTCTCCGTCTTTACCATGGCCGTTTTTGCCGTCGACGAGCCGTCCACTTCGGCAGGCGAGACGTCCGGGAGCTCCGGATCTTCTTCTACAGGTTCCTCCAAATCGGAGAGTACAAAGGAAAGCGATGCTTCCAGCCGGTCCTCCTCCAGTTCCGTCAGCGATGCCAGCATGCCGTCGGGTGCCGTAGGCCGCGAGCCGACGGAATCGACCGTCGTCGTCACGTTCAATCTGAACGGCGGCACGGGGATGGCCGCCAGCGCCAGCGTGGACAAGAACACGAAGGTTTCGGAGTTTAAGACGCCCGTGCGCGAGGGGTACCGCTTCGTGGCCTGGATGAAGAACGGAACCGAACTCCCCGGATCCTATGAGATCGGCGTCGATACCACTCTCACGGCGGAATGGGAAAAAATCGCGGATCCACAATCGGAGGAAGTCGTTTCCGCCGATACGCACCAGCAGGAAATCGACAGCGCGGCGAACGCCGCCGAACAGGCCACCAGCGATCCGGGAACGCTTTCTTCGGAGGACTGGGGCGCGATCCTGAATTCCTCCGGTGCGAGCGGTACTTCCTCGCCGTCTTCCGCCCTTTTCCTCGAAGCCGCCAAGGAAGTCTCGGTTTCTTCCCAGCCCTATTCCAACGGCGGGTTTTCGTGGCTGTTCTATCTCGGCGTCGGCCTGATCGCCCTCGGCGCGGCGGGGGTGTGCCTGTTCGTTTACCTGCAGTTTTTCCGGGACCGGCGCGGCGGCGGCGCACCGGGCGGCCCCGGGGCGGGAGCGGCGCCGGACGATACTGTGTCCTTCACGGACATCAGCTCGTACAGCGACGGGAAACGCCATGACGACGCAGCATCCCTGCATGACGCCGTCTTGCGGGAAACTGGAAACGATGACGGCGCGACCGTCGCTTTCCCCGCCCCGAAACCGGAGCCCGAAGCCCTTCCGGCGCAAAAAGCGGAAGCCGCCCCTTCGGAGCTCCCCAGTGCGGAAACGGCGGAGCGGGAGCCGGTTTCCGGGCGGGCGGGGGGGCCGCCGGCCGCGGAGGGCGGCTTGCAGCGGCCCGAGGTTCAAGAGGACTTCGATTGGGAAAAGTTTTTTAACACGGATCAGCGTGAAACGGAAAAGCCGCGGGAGCGGAGGGAATAAGCGACAAGAAACGGCCGAAACGATGTTTCCGTTTCGGCCGCTGTGTCGTTTTGCATTTCAGATTGCCGGCATGTACCCGAGCCTGAGCCGGGGCTTACTGATGCGCAGTGCCCTTTTCTCCAAAGAGATTGAAGCGGAAAAGCTTGGACTCGTCCTCGGGATCCGAGCAGATCACGAAAGCGTCGGCAATTTTGCCGCCTTCGATCAGCTTCGTCAGGCCGACGAGCTGGCAGAGCTTGCTTTTCAGGTTGAGGTTATCGCCTTCGCGTGTGACCAGGTAAACGTTGCCTTTACACTCGTCGAGGACTTTCAGAAATGCAGGCACATCAACGTCATGCAGTTCAATTGGAGATGATGTCATCTTTACCCCTCCCATATAGATATATTTTACCGTGTGATTGCCGGGAAGCTCCGGCAATTTTTATTATACCAATATTACCCGTTTTTTTCCACTGGGAGAGTCAACAAACTTTGCAAATTTTTTCTGGGATTCTTTGCGTTCCCTCTCTGCGGCTTTCGGCGGGAAGAACGTCCGCGCTTTGCAGCTTTCCGTCCTGCAGCCGCACCACGCGGTCCGCTCCCGCCGCGATGCGGTCGTCGTGTGTGATGAGCACCACGGTGCGCCCCGCGCCGCAGAGCGCGCGGAGGATCTTCATGATTTCGGCGCCGGAGCGCGAGTCCAGGTTGCCCGTCGGTTCGTCCGCGAGGATGATGGGGGGTTCGGCCGCCACGGCCCGCGCGATGGCGACGCGCTGCTGTTGCCCGCCGCTCATCTGCGAGGGCAGGTGGCCCGTGCGCCCGGAGAGGCCGACGCGGCGCAGCGCGCTCTCCGCCAGGCTGCGCCGCGCGTTGCGCTCCACGCCGCGGTACAGGAGCGGCAGCTCCACGTTTTCCAGGGCCGTCAGGCTGCCGATCAGATTGAAGCTCTGGAAAATAAAGCCGATTTCCCGGTTGCGGATGCGCGCCAGACGCTTTTCGGAAAGATTCGAAACGTCTTCGCCGGCGAGCAGGTATCGGCCGGAGGTCGGAACGTCCAGGCAGCCGACGATATTCATCAGCGTCGACTTCCCGGAGCCGGAGCGCCCGGTGATGGCCACGAATTCGCCCTTTTTCACGCTCAGGGAGATGCCGTCCAGCGCGCGCACTTCACTGCCGCCCGCGCGGTAAATCTTAAAAAGGTCCTGGATTTCGATCAATTCCGGCATGGCATGGACGCCCCTTCTGTGAAAAATTCCTCAAATAGCGCGAGAGATGGTTTTCAACGCGCTGAAATTCAGTTATACTGAAGTAAGCTGGAGAAAGTTGACGAAAGCTGACGAAAGCTTGCACGAATCATACGGAAGGAGAACTAAAATTGCTGACGAAATACTGGAAACAGTTAAAAAGCGGAACGGATATTCGCGGCGTTGCAACACCCGGCGTGCCCGGCGAAGAAGTAAATCTCACGGACGAAGCGGCGGAGAGGATCACCTGCGGATTTATGATGTGGCTTTCCGCGCGAACGGGAAAAGCGGTTTCCGCACTCACGGTTGCCGTGGGCCACGATCCGCGCCTTTCGGCGGAGCGGCTGCGGGCCGACGTGGTGAACGCCCTTGCCCGGCACGGCGTTTCTGTGCTGGACTGCGGCCTTTCATCCACGCCCGCCATGTTCCTTGTCACGCGGGACCTCGCCTGCGACGGCTCGGTGCAGCTTACCGCAAGCCACCATCCGTGGAACCGCAACGGCCTGAAATTCTTTACGCGCGACGGCGGCCTGAACGGCCCGGACATCGACGAGATCCTGGAGTATGCGCAGGACGGCGGCAGGCCCGCACCCGGTTCCGGTTCCGTAAAGCGGGTAAACTACATGGAGACGTACTGTGCCCGCCTGCGCGACATGATCCGCAAAAGCGTGAAAGCGAAGGATTACAACCGTCCGCTTGCCGGTTTTCACATCGTGGTGGACGCGGGGAACGGCGCGGGGGGATTTTACGCTGCCGACGTGCTCGCGCCGCTCGGCGCCGACATATCCGGCAGCCAGTTCCTCGAACCGGACGGGCGCTTTCCGAACCATATCCCGAACCCGGAAAATGAAGCGGCGATGCGGTCCGTCTGCGAGGCCGTCGTGCGGGCCAAAGCCGATCTCGGCGTCATCTTCGACGCCGATGTGGACCGCGGCGGCGCCGTGGACGACAGGGGCGACGAGATCAACCGCAACCGCCTGGTCGCCGTCGCTTCGGCCATAGCGCTGGAGAATTGCCCGGGCGGCACCGTCGTGACGGACTCCATCACGTCCTCGGGCCTGAAGGAATATATTGAAAAGACGCTCGGCGGCAGACACCGCCGCTTCAAGCGCGGGTACCGCAACGTGATCAACGAGGCGCTGCGCCTGAACGCCGCCGGGGTGGACTGCCCGCTTGCCATCGAGACCTCCGGCCACGCCGCCATGCGCGAGAATTATTTCCTCGACGACGGCGCGTATCTCGTCACCAGGATTATCATCGAAGCCGCGAAGCTCCGCGCGGAAAACAAGACGCTGGAGGATCTCCTCCGGCCTCTGAAGGAACCGGAGGAAGCCGCGGAACTGCGTTTCCCCATCCTCGTGGAAAATTTCCGCCCCGCAGGCGAGGCCGTCATCGACCAGCTGGCGGAGTATGCGCAAAAACAGCCCGGGTGGGCCGTTGCGACGGACAGCTGCGAGGGAATACGCGTCTCGCTGGACGGCGCCCACGGCGACGGGTGGTTCCTGCTGCGCCTGAGCGTACACGACCCGATCATGCCGCTGAATGTGGAAAGCGATTTGCCCGGCGGCGTGAAGCAGATCCTGAAGGAGCTGGCCGGGTTCCTGAACGACTGCTCCGACCTGCTCGATCTCGCGCCGCTGACGCGGGCGCTTTCGACGGGCTGAGCGCAACGGCGCACCTCCCTCCGGGGGAAGGGGGCGACGGCCGCCTTTGCGGCTACGACCTGAGATAAACCAGATGCGCGACGCTGGGAATGCTTTCCCCCTGCTGGGAAGAGGTGGGCGACATCAGCGCGCCGGTGCCGACGAACAGAACCTTCCGCAGCTTGCCGGCGCCCATCTGCTGCAGGATCGTCGAGCAGAGAATCGCGGCGCTGCAGCCGCAGCCCGAGCCGCCCGCGTGGACGTCCTGCTTTTTGCGGTCGTAAATCATCAGCCCGCAGTCGCGGTGCACGGGGCGGATATCCTTATCGTCCCGCTGCATGACCTCTTCGAGGAGCCGGCTGCCCACCAGGCCGAGATCGCCCGTCAGGATGAGGTCGTAGTCGGTCGGCTTCGTGCCGGTGTCGTTCAGGTAATCCGTCAGGGTGTTCGCCGCGGCGGGCGCCATGGCCGCCCCCATGTTGTTTGCGTCCTTGATGCCGAAATCCACGATGCGGCCGAACGTGACCGCCTGAACCCCCACGCCCGCGGTTTTGTACTGGTCCCGCGTGCCCAGGATGATTGCTCCGGCGGCCGTCGCCGTCCACTGGGCGGT
>DHAI01000083.1:14391-14518 GCA_002397355.1 Ruminococcaceae bacterium UBA4958
GAGATGCACTGGTTCAGCAGGTCTCCGGCGAAGATGCAGTTGATATCGGCGGATTTCAGATTCGCTTTTTTCAGGGCGAGGTGAACGGCTTCGTTTTGCAGAAGGCTTTCCGCTTTTTCCCAGCTCG
>DHAI01000043.1:0-6000 GCA_002397355.1 Ruminococcaceae bacterium UBA4958
TTTTTCGTCTGGTTCTCATAGGACGTGCGGTTTGAAAATGATGAAATAATCAGGATCAGACAGTCCTGAACATCGTTAAATGTGATTTTGCTTTCATTTTTGTTGTACTTGTTCGCCTGCTTCAGATAAGCATCAATCTGGGAAACGAAGGCACTCCGGGCCGCCTTGTCCGGGGCACCGCCATGCTCCAGCCAGCTTGAATTATGGTAATATTCAATTGTCGGGTTCCGGTTGGAAAATGCAACTGCAATATTGATTTTGACATTGTACTCAGGCTTGTCCTCACGGTCGCGCGCCCGGCACTCAGCCTGCCAATACTGTACAGGAGTCAGCGCGTCATCCCCGGCAAGCTCTTTTGCATGGTCAAGGATACCTTGGCGGTATAAAAATTCCTTCTTTTCAAATCCATGCTCGGTCTGGCTACGGAAAATAAAGCGGATACCAGCATTTACAATCGCCTGCCGCCGAAGTGTATCACAGAAATATTCATCCGGCACTTGGATGTCTGTGAAAACCTGCAAATCCGGCCTCCAACGAATTTTCGTACCAGTATCCTTTCCAGCATATGGCTCACAGTGAAGTCCACCAATATTTTTCCCATGCTCAAAATGCAGGGTATAACGTTTTCCATCCCGGCGAATATCAGCGTCCATATACTCCGAGGAATATTGTGTGGCACACAGGCCCAGCCCATTTAAGCCGAGAGAATATTCATAACTTTCATCCTTGTCATTATTATATTTTCCACCGGCATACATTTCACAGAACAAAAGTTCCCAGTTCCAGCGCTGTTCTGCATTGTTAAACTCAACCGGGCAGCCGCGCCCATGGTCTTCCACTTCAACAGAACCGTCATAATACCGGGTAACAATAATCTGTTTTCCAAAGCCTTCCCGCGCCTCATCAATCGAGTTGGAAATAATCTCAAAGATTGAATGTTCGCAGCCCTCAATTCCGTCTGAACCGAAGATAACGGCGGGACGGCGGCGGACACGGTCAGCGCCTTTCAGTGAAGAGATGCTGTCATTGCCGTAGGTTTTTTTTTCAGTCTTTTCTGCCATTTTTTCTCCTCCCGAGGCAAGTGAATCTTAAGGCTCCGTGTGCTGTGCAAAAGCACTGAAGCAAAGAAAAAAGGGAATGTCAAAGCATTCCCTTTCAAGTTCCCTTTATTGTGCCGGAACCGGGGAAACCGGTGTATTGCCACTTTGCGGTGGAGTTTCCGGTGGATCTTCTGCTTTCGGGAGTGAACTTTCCTTCATCATCTTGGCAAAATTTTCACCGCTCATTTTCTCATTCTCGAAAAGATATTTCGCAATCATATCAAGTTGGCCAGTGTGCGCCTTCAGGATTGCCCTGGCTTCTCCATACGCCTTTATCATCATACGCTTCATCTCACGGTCAATCGCACAGGAAGTAGCCTCAGAATAATCGCGAATATGGCCCATATCACGTCCGAGAAACGGTTCGCTCTCATCGCGCCCATAGGTAATTGGCCCCAATTCATCAGACATGCCATACTTGGTAATCATGCTGTGTGCCAATTTGGTAGCGCGCTCAATATCGTTGGAAGCACCCGTTGAAATATCATCAAGCTTCAGCGACTCAGAGGCACGGCCGCCAAGCATGACAACAAGGCTTTCCTCCATCTCAGTGCGAGTTTCATAGGAACGGTCTTCTGTCGGGAGCTGCATGGTATAGCCGCCCGCCATACCGCGTGGAATAATGGAAATCTCATGCACGGGGTCCTGTGTCGGACAATAATATGCTACAACAGCATGGCCACCTTCATGATAGGAAGTAATTTTCTTTTCTTTTTCTGTCATTACATGGCTCTTCTTTTCAGGCCCCACAACGACTTTTATCGTTGCTTCCTCAACTTCCGCCATGGTGATAGCCTTAAGGCCCTTCCTCGCCGAAAGGAGCGCCGCCTCATTCAGCAGGTTTTCCAAATCTGCGCCGGTAAAGCCAGCTGTCGATTTTGCAATCGTCTTAAGGTCAACGTCCGGTGCAAGCGGCTTATTGCGAGAATGGACTTTCAGGATAGCTTCACGGCCTTTAATATCCGGATAGCCAACCATGATTTGGCGGTCAAAACGGCCTGGACGCATCAGTGCAGGATCGAGGATATCCGGCCGGTTGGTTGCGGCAATCATGATAACCCCTTCATTTGCCCCAAACCCATCCATCTCAACAAGCAACTGGTTCAGCGTCTGCTCCCGCTCATCATGCCCGCCGCCAAGCCCAGCTCCACGCTGGCGCCCGACTGCATCAATTTCATCTATGAAAACAATGCAGGGAGAATTTTTCTTTGCCTGCTCAAACAGGTCACGTACACGGGAAGCACCTACACCAACAAACATTTCAACAAAATCGGAACCGGAAATCGAGAAGAACGGGACGCCGGCCTCGCCCGCTACGGCGCGGGCCAACAGGGTTTTACCGGTTCCCGGAGGGCCCACAAGCAGCACGCCCTTCGGGATGCGCGCGCCGAGCTCGTTGTACTTGCGCGGATTTTTCAGGAATTCCACAATCTCGCGCAACTCTTCCTTTTCCTCGTCCGCCCCGGCCACGTCCGCAAACGTCGTCTTGCGCTTTTCGTCGGACATCTGCTTGATCTTCGCCTTGCCGAAGTTCATTTGCTTGCCGGCGTCGCCCATCGTGGCGTTCAGGCGCTTCATCATCCACCACCAGAACAGGCCGGTGAGCGCAAAGAGGATCAGCGTGGGAAGGATGCTGGAAAGCCAGGTGTTTTCCGTCGGGCGGTTCCAGTTGTACGTCATGCGCGCGTTCGGATGGGCCTTGTTGTAATCCTCCACGTAAGGCTCGATCTGGCGGAGCATCAGCTCCGCGTTCGGAGCGACATAGGAGATCTGCGACCCGTTCGAGAGCGTGATCGTCATATCGCCGCTTCCGAGGTCCAGGTTATAGGACCTGACCTGCTGATCCTCAAAGTAATAGACGATTTCGGAGTACTTATGCGCGTCTTCCACCGGGTGGTTAAAGACCATCACGGCCATCAGCATCAGCAAAACCGGGATTCCAATGAACAGCGCGATATTTTTCAATGCCTTCTTGTTATCCAAAAATGACTCACTCCTTACAGGAAGCCGATCTGCTGTGCAGGGTGATCAGCCACCGTAAACTTCCGGTTTTAAAACGCCCACATACGGCAGGTTCCGGTATTTCTCCGCGTAGTCCAGCCCGTAGCCGACGATGAACTCATCGGGCACGATGGTGCCGACGTAATCCGCCTTGATGTTGACGGTCCGGCGGTCCGGTTTGTCGAACAGGGTGCACAGGCGGATGCTTTTGGGGGAACGGGACTGGAGCAGTTCCCAAATATAACTGAGTGTCAGGCCGCTGTCGAGGATGTCTTCCACCACGAGCACGTCCCAGCCTTTCAGGTCGATGTCCAGGTCCTTGATGATTTTGACGGTTCCGGATGTCTTGACGCCGTGTCCATAGCTGGAAACAGCCATAAAGTCGATGCTGCACGGAATCGTGATCGAACGCATCAGATCCGACATGAATACGACGGAGCCTTTCAAAATACTGACTAACAGGAGGTTCTTTCCGCGGTAGTCCTCGGTGATGCGCGCCCCCAGGCCTCCGACGATCTTTTGCAGTTCCTCGCCGCTGTAAAGGACTTCCCGAATGTCATGATCCATGCTGTTCACAGTCCAAATGCACTCCTTCACGATAATTTCCCTGATATCTTTCGAGCCTGCCGTCGGGCAGGCCTCTTCGGCCGTACCGAAACCCTCCGCCCACAGGATCCTCCCCCCGGACTCTAAAACGGCTCTGCGGGGACGGGCGGAGACGGGAACCTTCGCTTCATTGAAAAGCTTTTTCAGCGATTTCGTCACGCCGCGGCCTGCGGGACGGTAAGCGTCGCCGGGCCTTCTGTTTCTCACCGTACAGTTAGTATTTATTATTGTATCATAGTTAAAAAGATTATGAAACAACAAATTATGAAATTTACCGTGATTTTTCAAGGCTCCGGGCGGCACGGAACGCATGAAAAGCAGCCTGCCGTCCGGCAGGGACGTGCCGGACGGATCGAACGGGACGCTCCACTCTCCGGATGAGGTTTCCCCGCCGCGGCGCGTGAGACGCAGAACGCCCTCCGAAGCGGAACAGCGCACCGCACCGGCGGTGGTAACCGCGCCGTCTCCGGAGCGGACGAGATCCGCCACCGACAGGATATTGCCGTACCCGGGGCGGACGGGGCTTACGTTTCCGAGCGCCATTGGAATCGCGCGCAGGAGCGCCGGGCGCGGCAGCTCCCGGAGCGGTTCCAGGCGGTAGCCTCCGTCCGGAAGGCGCGCCGCCTGCAGCTTCCCCTCCGCCATCCGCTCAAAATACGCCTCGTCGCCGCGGAGAATTTCCGAAGTGCGCGCGGCGGCGGCTTCGAACCCCGGATTGATCTCCCTGAGAACCGGCACGACGCGGTGGCGGATCCTGTTGCGGGCGAAATCGTCGGAAAGGTTGGTGCTGTCCGTCACGAAATCCAGGCCGTAAACGGAGCAGTAAAGCTCCACCTCGGAGCGCGTGACGCCGAGCAGCGGCCGCACGACGCAGCCCCGCACCGGCGGTATGCCGCAAAGGCCCTTCGCCCCCGCCCCCCTCGCAAGGTTCATCAAGATAGTCTCCGCATTATCGGAAAGCGTATGCGCCGTGGCGATGCGGCCGTCTTTTCCGCAAAGCGCGTGAAAAAAAGAATAGCGGACATCCCGGCCGCATTCCTCCAAGCCCTGCGATTTTTCGCGCGCAAGAGCGCGCACGTCCGCGTGGAGCACTTTCAGCTCGATCCCGTACCTCCGGCAAAAGCGGACGACAAACCTTTCATCCGCGTCCGCCTCTTCCCCGCGAAGGCCGTGGTTCACATGCGCGGCCGTCAGCGAAACGCCATACCCGGCCGCGTGGCGGCACAGAAAATGCAGAAGCGCAACGGAATCCGCGCCCCCGGAAAACCCGGCGACCACGCGGCACCCGCGCGGCAGCATGTTCCACGCGCGGATTTCCCCGTCGATCTTCGCTTCAATCCGGGCAGCCTCACCGTTCACTGCGGATAACCTCCTGCGCGGTAAAACGCATGAACTCTCCCTGCCAGTGGAGAGGAATCGTCTTCGTCTCGCCATGGCGGTTCTTCGCGATGATGCACTCGCTCTGGTTTTTGTCCGTTCCGTCGTCCTGCGGTTCCGTGTCCTGATAGTAGTCGTCCCGGTAAAGGAACAGGACGATATCCGCGTCCTGCTCGATGGAACCGGAGTCGCGCAGGTCCGAAAGAACCGGCCTGTGGTTGGTGCGCTTTTCGCTGTCACGCGCCAGCTGCGAAAGCACCAGTACGGGGATGTTGAGTTCCTTCGCCATGATTTTCAGGTTCCGCGTAATCTGCGAAACCTCCTGCACGCGGTTCTCGATGCGCATGGAGGCGGTCATCAGCTGCAGGTAGTCGATCACGACAAGATCCACGTCGCGCAGGCGGCGGAGTTTCGCCTTGATTTCCGGAACGGTGACGGCGGGGTTGTCGTCGAAATAGAGCTGCGCCTTGGAGAGCACATCCCCGGCCTCGATGAGGCGCACCCACTCGTCTTCGCTCAGGCGGCCGGTGCGCAGCTTCGTCCCCTCCACCAGCGCTTCCGTGGAAAGCAGGCGCGAAACGAGCTGTTCTTTGCTCATTTCCAGCGAGAAAAAGGCCACGCGCTTGCCCGCCTTTACCGCGGCATGGCGCGCGATGTTCAGCGCAAAGCTCGTCTTGCCCATGCCGGGGCGCGCGCCGAGCAGGATAAAGTCCGTCCTGTTCAGCCCGGTGATCGCGTCGTCCAGTTCCTTGATGCCGGTCGGAATGCCGCGGTACTGGTCGGCGTCGGGAGAATTGAGACGGTCCAGCCGGTCGAACTCATCCAGGATAATCTCGTCCACACGCTGCAGGCCCTGCATATTTTTCCCACGCCGGATGTCGAAAATGCGCTGCTCCGCCGAATCCAGAAGAGCCGA
>DHAI01000043.1:6184-15075 GCA_002397355.1 Ruminococcaceae bacterium UBA4958
GCGTACGTCTCGACGTTGGAAATGGATGGGACGAGCTGCGCAAGCTGCAGAAGGTAGGTTTTTCCGTCCGATTCGTCAAAATCCCCGGTTTGCTTCAGCGTTTCCAGCAGCGTCACGAAATCGATCGGCCGGCCGGCCGTGAACATCTGAAGCATCGCGTCGTAAATCCGGCGGTTCTGCGTCATGTAGAAATAGTCCGGCCGCGGCAGGATCTCCGCAACGCGGTCCATGCACGAGGAATCCAGCAGAACGGCGCCGAGGACGGATTGTTCCGCCTCCGGGCTGAACGGAAGGTTAAGGCCGTTATACCCCGCCGTTACCGAATCGCTCATTTTAGTTTTCCCCCAAAGAACAGATTACTCCTCGCCGACGGCCACATACACTTTCGCCGACACGCCGTTATAAAGCTTCAGCTCGCAGGTAAAGGTTCCAAACGCTTTGATGTCTTCCATCGCGATTTTCTTTTTGTCCACATCCACATGGAACGAGCGTTTGAGCTCGTCTGCGACTTCCTTGGAAGTGACGGCGCCGAAAAGCTTTCCTCCCTGGCCGGACTTCGCGGTGAGCTTCAGCGTTTTGCCGTCGATGGCCTCCGCGACGCCGCGGGCTTTTTCCCTCTCCACTTCCGCGCGGTGGCGCTTGGCCTCCTCGGCGCCCTTCAGCTCATTCATCACCTGAGCGGTCGCCTCGCGCGCAAGGCTGCGCGGAAACAAGTAATTTCTGCTGTATCCGTCGCTTACATTGACCAAGTCGCCTTTTTTTCCGGTTCCCTTCACATCGGCAAGTAACACTACTTTCATGTTGGTAACCCCCCTGTTCGCCGGCCGGCCGTTCAGGCCGGCTGAGTCGTTTCTTTTACCTTTTTGATGGCGGAGACCAGCCGATCCTCCGCCTGCTTCACCGAAAGATCCGGAAGCTGCGCGCCGGCCATGGTGAGATGGCCGCCCCCGCCGAGCTGCTCCATAATAAGCTGCACGTTCACGTCGCCGAGCGAACGGGCCGAAATGTTCACGACACCGCCGGCAGGATAGACGACGAAGGAAGCGTCGACTCCCTGAATGGACAAAAGCTCGTCTGCCGCCTGAGCGGCCGAGATCCGGATGTCGTGCAATTCCGCTTCCGTGGAGGCGATGGCATAGTCGTCGCAAATCCGCGCGTTGGCAACAATCCGGTATTTCTCCTTATAGGCATCGATGGAATCCGCGAACAGGCGCTTCACGCGGACGGTGTCGGCCCCTTTTCGGCGCAGATAGGCCGCGGCCTCAAAGGTACGCACTCCCGTTTTCAGCACGAAATTCTTCGTGTCCAGCATGATGCCGGCCAGAAGCGCTTCCGCCTCGGTGTCCGTCAGCATCCGGTCTCCGATATACTGCACAAGCTCCGTCACCATCTCGGCGGTCGAACTGGCGAACGGCTCATGGTAAAACACAAGCGCATTCTCGATGTGGCGCACCATCATGCGGTGGTGGTCGATCACGACGACACGGGATACGGACTGCAGGACCTCCCGGCTTTCCACAAAATCGGGGGAATGCGTGTCGAGCACGATCAACAGCGTCCTCGGCGTGATCCGCGCGGCGGCCTCCTGCGGCGAAATGAAGATCTTTTCCTCCGGATATTTGTCCTGAAGCAGCGAAATCAGCGGCGTGGCAAGGCTCTGCCCGCGGTCGATCACGATGAAAGCCGGGCGGTTCAGCGTTTTCGCGGCGACGTTCCACATTCCTGTGGCGGCCCCGACGCAATCCAGATCTGAAAATTTGTGCCCCATGATCAGCACCGTATCGCTCTGCTTGATGTCGTCGGAGATCGTTGCGGCAAAGACGCGCGTGCGGACTTTATCGTGTCTTTCCACACCTTTGGAAAGGCCGCCGAAGAATTCGTACGTATCGTTCTGCTGCTTCACCGCCACCTGGTCGCCGCCGCGGCCGAGCGCCATGTCCAGCGCGCTGCGCGCCCAGACCTCCGATTCCTTCAGGGAGCCGGCGCCGCGGGCGATGCCGATGGAAACGGTCGCCGTCAAGCGGTCGCCCGCGCGGATGGAGCGGATCACGTCCAAAACGGGAAAGCGGCGCTCCATCTCCCGGCGAACATGGCGCTCGTCGGTAAGGATCAGGAATCTGCCGCTGCTGAGTTTTTTCAGGAAGCCTCCCATCGTATTCTGCGCCCACTTGATGAGAGTGTCCTCAACCTGGGAGGCGATGCGCGCGTCCTCGCTGTTGCTGGCATAGCGGGCAAGCTCCTCGCGGTCGTCGAAATAAGCCAGCGCAACGGCGGGCCGTGTCTCGTGGTACTCCAGCTCCAGCTCTTTGTAATAGGTCGCGTCGATAAAATAGAGGATGCTGCCGGAAGGCGTGGCGGAGCCGTAAACCACGAACCGGTTCTTTCCGACGGAAACATCCGTGCCGTCGGCGTGCAAAATCTGTTCGACCGTCTTCGGATAAATGAACTTCTGGATGCTCTCACCGCGGCATTCGCTCTTTTCGCAGACACGGTTCCAAAACGCCTCGTTGATCCAGACCATTTCGCCCTCCGCTCCGACCAAAACGATAGGGAGCGGAAAGTTCTGCATCTGCCGGTACTGGTCGCCGGAAAGAACGGTCTGGGCGCTCTTCACGGCATGCTGCACATAGCTTCGGAACCGGATGTTCGCGGCGAATACCGCGGCGGCGGAAACCGCAGTGGCGGAAATCTCCACATAGAACACCGTGCGGTCCCAGAACCAGCTGACGCAGGCCATGGCAAGCATGATGATGACGATGGCAAAAAACGCGGGTGAAGAAGCCCAAACCTTCCTTTTCACTTCAGAATCTCCTTATCGTGGGAAGCGGCAGCTCAAACCTCCATGATGATCGGCAGGATCATCGGGCTGCGGCGTGTGCGGTCATACAGGAAGCGCGAAAGCTCATCCTTGATCTTTGTCTTGAGCGTCCCCCAGTCGCGGATCTTCTTGTCCGCGCATTGCTCAAGCACCTGGGAAACAAGATTCCGCGCCTCGTCGATCAGGGGTTCCGCTTCCCGCACATAGACGAACCCGCGGGAAACCACATCCGGCCCCGCGACGACGTGACCGTCTTGGGACGAGATGGTGCAAACGGCGATGATCAGGCCGTCTTCCGCCAGGTGCTTCCGGTCGCGCAGGACGATGCTCCCGACGTCTCCGACGCCGAGGCCGTCCACCAGGACGCGCCCGGCCGGGACGGACGGCAGCCGCTTCATATAATCCTCGTGCAGCTCCACCACGTCCCCGATGTCGCCGATAAAGACGTTCTTCGGGTTCATGCCCAGCTCATAGGCGATCCTCGCGTTTTTCTGCAGGTGTTTCTGTTCGCCGTGAACCGGAATGAAATATTTCGGCTTGACGAGCGCCTGAAGGAGCTTGATCTCCTCCCGGCAGGCGTGGCCGGAAACGTGGACGTCGTACATGGATTCGTACACGACCTCGCAGCCGCGCTTCATCAGCTCGTCGATCACGTTGCCGATGGTCTTTTCGTTTCCGGGGATGGGGCGTGCGGAAATGATGATGAAATCGCCCGGGCCCACCTCCACCTTGCGATGGTCGGCAAACGCCATGCGCGTCAGCGCGCTCATCGGCTCGCCCTGGCTGCCCGTCGTCACCAGGACGATCTTGTTCTTCGGATAATGGTTGATCATGTCGATGTCGATGAGGACGCCCTGCGGCACGTCGAGATACCCCATCTCCACGCCGATCGTCATCACGTTGACCATGCTGCGCCCGGAAAGCGCCACCTTGCGGCCGTATTTTACGGCGCAGTTGATGATCTGCTGCACGCGGCTCACATTGGAAGCGAAGGTCGCGATGATGATGCGGCTGTTCTCCGCGCGGCGGAAAAGCATGTCGAACGAATCGTCCACCTTGCTCTCGGACTTGGTGTAGCCCTCGCGCTCCGCATTGGTGGAGTCGCAGAACATGGCCAGCACGCCTTCCTTGCCCAGTTCACCGAAGCGCGGCAGGTCGATCATTTCACCGAGCGCGGGCGTGCAGTCGATCTTGAAATCGCCCGTGTGGACGAGCGTTCCGGCCGGCGTGTGGATCGCCAGCGCCACGGCGTCTGGAACCGAATGGTTCACATGGATGAACTCCACGTCCATGCATCCGAGGCGGATATGCTCGCCCGGGCGAACCATGACGGCGCGCACCTTCCCGGAAAGGTTGTGCTCCTTCAGCTTGTTGTCGACGAGCGCAAGCGTAAATTTCGTCCCGTAAATCGGGAAGTTGCATTTTTTGAGCAGATACGGCAGCGCGCCGATGTGGTCTTCATGGCCGTGTGTCAGCACAACGCCGCGAATCTTATCCGCGTTGCGCTCCACAAAGGTAAAATCCGGAATCACCATGTCCACGCCGAGCATATCGCCGTCTGGGAAAGCCATGCCGCAATCCACGATGATCATATCGTCCTGGCACTCGAACAAGGTAAAGTTCTTTCCGATCTCGTTCAGGCCGCCGAGAAAATAAGCGCGGACCGCCGGTTTCTGGGAGCCTTTTCTGCTTCCCCTTCCGGAGCCTTGCTTCCTGCGGGCCAGCCCCTGCGCCTCCGGTTTCTGCTGCACGGCCGCAGGCTTAACAAGCGCGGCCGGCTGCACTTTTCCCGCAGGAGACGGCTTGGAAGGCGATCTCCTGCGGCGGGAAGGACGCTTCGGCTCAGCCTGAGCCTCATCCTTTTCAGCAGCGGGCGCGTCAGCCTTTTCCGATCCGGCATGCTGGCGCACCCGGGAATGGGCCGCGCCGCCACGGCGCTTCGGCACCTCCACTTTTTGGTAGAGCCCGGCGCGCTTTCCGTTCCCCGCTTCGGCCTTCGGCTCTTCCGCACCCTCGTGTTCTGCTGCGCTATTTTGTTTTTTTAACGACACAAAATGACCTCCATTGTAATTCCGGCCGTCCCGCAACATCGCCGGCAACGGGCCAAGCGGGCGGACGGACCGATATTTTATCAAAATACCTCCCGCATAAAAAACTGCACGGAAAGTAAACTGCCTGAATCAAATCGGATAGGCCCGATGTAAAAATAAGCTGAATATAAGTATTTTACCCTGAATCAATTTTTCTGTCAAGCGGGAGCCACGCCTCACCGGTATGGTCTCCAGCTTCCCGGGAAATAAACATTTTCTCCCATTTCAAAACGGTTTGTTATTTGAAGCGCCCCATGTTATAATGAAAACATACCAGTTCCGAGCGGAGGAAAGCATGAAAAAAGTCGAGATTTTCACAGACGGCGCGTGCAGCGGCAACCCCGGTCCGGGCGGCTGGGGGGCGATCCTCCGCTACGGCGGCCGTGAAAAAAAGATGAGCGGCGGCGACCCCGGCACCACGAACAACCGCATGGAGCTGACGGGCGTGATCGAGGCCCTGAAATGCCTGAAAGAACCCTGCGAGGTCGTGCTGACAAGCGACTCGCGCTATGTGTGCGACGCCGTGAGCAAGGGCTGGGCGGAAGGCTGGCGCCGCAGGGGCTGGCGCAAAGCGGACGGAAAACCCGCCCTGAACAGCGACCTTTGGAAAAGCCTGCTGGATCTGCTCGCCGTCCACACCGTCACCTTCCGCTGGGTGCAGGGCCACGCGGGGCATCCGGAAAACGAACAGTGCGACCGGCTGGCGGTGGCGGCGTCCCGGAAATACCGGCATAAATAAGCAATTGAATTCAGCATAGAAAGAAGGAATGTCTGATGATCCCGGAAAACACAGCAGCCTTGTCCTACGGCCTTTTAGCGGGCTGGGGGATCTTTTTCAGCCTGCTGAAATCCGTCGTCTTCGTCCTTCTGATTCTCTGCATGATAAAATATCTGAAAGAAAAAAAGTGACCTTTATTCCACACCAACGAAACACGGAGGAAAAAGCTTATGGATCTTCTGATTGCCGGCTCCTCGGTCTGGCTGAATCTGGCGGCGAATATTCTGGAGGCGGCCGCGCTCGTACTCGCCGTCCCCTGCCTGGTGAAATACCTTAGGAAAAAGGGCTGAGCAGACGAACCCTGCCCATAGAAAAGAGAAGGCGGCGCCGGCTTTCGTCAGGCCGGTGCCGCCAAAGTGTTTAGCACGCTTTTTTTGCTTCATCTGCCCTGCTCGTGTTCTTTTTCCTTCACATAAATGATGCTGACGTGGCCGTCTTTTCCGCGCACGGAACGGATATCGAAAATCTTCAGGGACTTGATGAACGGCGTCAGCTTGCGGAAACCGTAATTGCGCACGTCGAAATCCGGGTAACGTTTTGTGAGGATATTGCCGATGTCGCCGAGCGAAGCCCAACCGTCGTCGTCGGACGTTTCCTGAACGATCGTGAGCACCGTGTTGCGGACGGCGTCGAGGGAAGTGTGGTCGAGGCCCGCGAGATGGTCCTGCGTTTCCTCGTGCGCGTCGTCCGCCGGGATCGCGTCCTGCGCAAGCACTTCCAGATACTTGAACTTATTGCACGCCGCGATGAACGGATTCGGCGTCTTTTTTTCGCCCATGCCGACCACGACCATGCCGGACTCGCGCAGGCGCGAAGCCAGCCGCGTGAAGTCGCTGTCGCTGGAAACGAGGCAGAAGCCGTCGATATTGCCGGAGTAGAGAATGTCCATCGCATCGATGATCATGGCGGAATCCGTCGCGTTTTTGCCCGTGGTATAGCTGTACTGCTGAATCGGCGTGATAGAGTTGTCCAGAAGGACGTTTTTCCAGGACGTCATGATCGTCTTCGTCCAATCCCCGTAAATGCGCTTGATGGTTGCCACGCCGTCGTTCGAGATCTCGTCGAGAATAAATTTGATGTACTTCTCCGAAACATTTTCCGCGTCGATCAGCACGGCGAATCTTTTTTCATCAGCCATTGGCCTTTTCTTCCTTCCTGACAATAAATATCACTGGGCAAGCAAATCCGTCTTCTCGGCGTGGCCGGAATAAGTGGGAACCAGGCGATGGACGATTTCAACCATCTTGACATTATCCACCCCGGCCGCTTCCTTCAGTTCCGAGAGATCGTCGATAAAGGTTTTTTCATTAAATGGAATCGGGTTACCGACGTAGATCAGCTCGTGGGAGGTCTTATGGCAGCCGCCTTCGCTGTCCAGCAGCAGCTCCTCGTACAGCTTCTCACCCGGCCGAAGCCCCGTAAACTTGATCTTGATGTCGACGTCCGGCTCATAGCCGGAAAGGCGGATCAGGTTGCGGGCGAGGTCGACGATTTTGACCGGCTCCCCCATATCCAGGACAAAGATCTCCCCGCCCTTCGCCATGCCGCCCGCCTGGATCACAAGGCGGGCCGCCTCCGGGATCGTCATGAAATAGCGGACGATATCCGGGTGGGTGACGGTAACCGGCCCGCCCTCGGCGATCTGCTGCTTGAAAAGCGGGATGACGCTTCCGCTGCTGCCAAGCACATTGCCGAAACGAACGGCAACAAATCCCGTTTTGCTGTGCCGGCTGTAATACTGGACGATCAGTTCGCAGATCCGTTTCGTGGCGCCCATGATATTGGTGGGATTCACGGCCTTGTCGGTGGAAATCAGCACCATGCGCTTGACGCCGTATTTGTCGCAGGCCTGCGCCACATTGAGCGTGCCGAACACGTTGTTCTTTACCGCCTCTCCGGGGCTGAGCTCCATCAGAGGCACATGCTTGTGGGCCGCCGCATGGAAGACGACGTCCGGATGAAAGCATTCAAAGACATGGTTAATTCGTGCGCGGTCCCGCACGGAACCGATGACGACCTCCATGTCGAGGTCCGGAAAGCGGCGCTGAAGCTCATTCTGAAGCACATATGCGTTATTTTCGTATATCTCGAAGACGATGAGCTTTTTGGGGTGGAAGCACGCAATCTGGCGGCAAAGTTCGCTGCCGATGGAACCGCCGCCGCCCGTGACGATGATGGTGCGGTTTTCCAGATAGCCGCTGATCTCTTCGGTATTCAGTTTGATCTCGTCCCGCCCGAGCAGGTCCTGAATATTGACGTCGCGCACGCGGAGCGGATCTGTGCTTCCCTGCAGGATCTCGTAAAGCGCCGGAATGGTCTTCAGCCTGCAGCCCGTCTTGGAGCAGATGCTGATGAGTTTTTTCCTGTCGGCCTGCTTGGCAGTGGCAATTGCGAGGATGATCTCATCCACATTGTAGCGCTCCACCATTTTTGCAATGCTCTCGCGCCCGCCGACAACCTTTACACCGTGGATGCGCGTCCCGCGCTTCTTCTTGTCGTCGTCGATCGCGACGACGGGGATCCCCTTCGACTGCGGGGCGTGCTTCATGTCCTTGATGATGAGGGAGCCCATCTCCCCCGCGCCGACGATCATGACACGCTTCGCACCCTCGCCGGTTTCACGGGCTCCGTTCAAGCGCTTGCGTTTCACGCGGCGATTCAGGCGGATGACAAAGCGTGAGACGCCCACCAGGAAAAAGGTCAGAATCCAGCCCATCACATAGACGGGGATCGGGAAACGCATAATCCGCATCCCATAAGAGTCCTCAAGGGTATTGGGGAAAACGGTATATCCGAAGACCGCCACGATCAGGCACGCCGTGGTCGTCCCGTAAAAGATCTGCAGGAGTTCATCCAGGCTGGCAAACTCCCACATTGTGTTGTAAAACCGGAACAGTGCAAAAACGGCCAGGCAGATCAGCGTGATCCACGGGATGCTTGTCCGAAAGGAATCGCTGTACGTCAGCGGGATACGATGATCCGGCAGGAAACGAAAGACGAATGCGAGCCAGTAGCTGAAAAAGACACAGACGGCATCGATAGTCAACTGTAGGATGAGGTTACGGAGACTATTCTTTCTATTGTCCATCATATATAAGCAATTCTCCAATTCATAACAGTACTGCTGATTAGTATAGCACAAATTGGGGGCAAAATAAATACAAATTTCCCACCGGCACGCCCGGTGTAAATTGCAACTTTAAAT
>DHAI01000064.1:0-360 GCA_002397355.1 Ruminococcaceae bacterium UBA4958
TTTTCCCATGCCGCCTGATAATCTGGAGGCAGCTTTTGGGCCCGCAATTCAAAAGCTTTCAGTTCTTTCGTCATATCGCTGCCCGTGACTTTTTCCCAGAAATTCATTATTTTGTCTCCCTTAACTCGTCGATTCGCGACGACACGAACTCCCATTTCTCCCAAAACTTCCGCAGTTCCCCGCGCCCCGCGTCGTTGAGCTCGAAAAACTTGCGCGGCGGACCCATGTTGGAGTGCCTTTTTGTAACATTTACCAGCTTGCTTTTTTCGAGCCGTATCAGAATGGTGTAGACCGTCCCTTCCACAACGTCTGTGAAACCGAGGGCATTCAGCCGCCTCGTGATTTCGTAGCCGTAGGTTT
>DHAI01000064.1:512-1025 GCA_002397355.1 Ruminococcaceae bacterium UBA4958
AGCACGCCTTTGAGCATTTCCGTTAGGTTTTCCAGAATAATCCCTCCTCCGCTATTCATTAGGGCTTATATTAAGTATTACTTATTACTGCTACATAGTAACACGCAATAGTATGGATGTCAATGAGAAAAAGCAGGAAATTGATGGAAAAGCGAAGGCAGTAAAAATTCTGCCGCCCGCTGGTCGAAATCAGCGGAAAACGCATATTCCTGCGATTTGGTCTCATGAAAGCGAAAAGCTGAGAGCGTAAGCCGGGCTCAAGTTCAGCCTGGCAGCCCTCCAACCGGCTATATGATAAGCCTCACAAGTCGCAATTTCTTTGCCGCATATGATGTGGTGAGGTGAAATGATATGCCGCAATGCTCCTCTGGAAATAACCTTGTGGTCCTCGCGTCTTCCCTGGCAATCGCAATGTCAAAATATCTGAGCTTAAATGAACTCAACATTCTTGGAAATTTCTTTAACGCACTGGGCGACAACCTTTCCATGATCGCCTCCCAACAGGAAGCATGC
>DHAI01000064.1:1230-3774 GCA_002397355.1 Ruminococcaceae bacterium UBA4958
AAAAAAACACGCCAACCCGGACGGCACTTTCAGCGTCCAGATCAGCGTACATATCGATGGTGCCGGTGGTGGGGGTCGAACCCACACGGTGTCGCCACCACGGGATTTTGAGTCCCGCACGTCTGCCAATTCCATCACACCGGCATACTGGTGTATTATATAATAATTGGGGACGAAAATCAAGCCGGGAAAGCCCTTTTCATCAAAATCCGGCATGGATTCCGCGTTCCGGGACTGCCGAAACCCGCGGAGCTTCGTCGTATTTTGAAACGAAAAACCGCGCGGAGGTGAGAACGGAAATCCGCGCGGTTTTTTGTGATGGATTTTACGCTGCAAAAAGGGCTCTACTTTGTAAGCTTTTCCACCAGGTCCCGGAAAAGCGCATCCCGATTGATCCAGAAAGCGTATTTGATCGGAGGGCGGTCCGGACCGAACCCGTACTGACAGTCGTACTCCGGGATCGGCGCGGGGATCAGGCGGTCGGCGACGAATCCGGGACCCAGCAGCCAGGCAACCGCCGTCACGTCCCAGATAATGCGGCTCCACGGTTTTCCCTCTTCGCGCCGCATGGCGTCGCAGGTATGCCGGACAAGGTAAGTGCACAGATCGTTTTTTCCGTACAGCCATTTTTGCAGGTCTGCCTCGCTCACCGCAAAGCCGGAAACGACGCCCATGCACGGAAGCTGCACAAGCGGGACTCCGCAGCCGAAAACGATGCGCGCCGCAGCTATGTCCTGGCACATGTTGAATTCCCTCGTGTCCGGCCAGTCGAGAGCATGCCCGCCGAGCCAGACGACGACGATGCGGTTTCGGATTTCCGGGTTCATCAGCAGCGCGGAAGCCACATTCGTGATCGCGCCGATCGCGACGACATAGAGAGGACGTTCCGGCGAATACTCCATGCCGAGTGCGGCAAGCCTCTCCGCGGCGGGGGATCTCACCGGCGTTTTTTCGTCGGGAAGATACCGCTCGGAACCGCGGTACGCCACCGGAAGCAGGTCTTCCCGCCCCGCAAGCCTGAGGATATGGCAGATCTCACCGTAGCTTTTTTCCATGCCGTCGGCGGGACCGGAAGAATTGCTGTTGTAGAAAGGCGCGGCAAAAAGCGCGCGCACATTCAGCGCGGGGGCAAGCCGGAGCAGGTAGGAAAGCGCAAACTGATCGTCCACCTCGTTGTAGGTGTCGGTATCCAGCGCCACGTCGGCCGGAAGCTTGGGCCGCTCCAGCATTTTCATTCTTTCCGCTGTGTTCATGATCACTTCATCCTCCTTTTCCGAGGGCGGTTTCATGAGCCGCTCCCCGGATGATGCATTACGCTTCACGGAACAGGACGATCCACTGCCCTTTCCGCTCATCGGAAATATCGAGAACCGTGTTTCCGCCCGCGCTATGGAAACCGCAGCGCTCCTTCGCCTCGTGAAGCCCGTTTCCGCAAAAGGCACACGCCATCCCGCTTGCGTCGAACGGGAGCGTAACGGTGGCGGCTGAGCCGCACCGGACCGCCCATGCCTCCGCAATGCCGCTTTCAAGGTCGGATTCCGCAATCGAAAACCATGCCAGCGCACAGGGGATTTTGCTGAAGCGGTAGCTTTTTCCATCGATCGCAATGCCCGTTGTGTCTTCCCCTGCAAAGCCGGTCAGTCTGCCGGCGCCGTCCAGACGATAGGAAAGCGTTCCGGAACCGGAGTAAGTGATTTTCCTGCCAAGAAGCTCGGTGTCCCGCAGTTCCACCTCGCGCGGCGGAAGCGTAATGTTTTTCAGAATCTCCGCGTCTTTTTTCTCGTCGCGGTAGAAGGAGCCGTACCACTGTTCCCGCAGCGTGCGGATATGATTGGCGAGTGAAACCGTGCCGTTTTCAAAGCGATTGACAATATAGCGGCTTTCTTCCGGACGGGAAACCGCCTCGCACCCGTTCTCCTCATAGCAGCCGACGGAAACGAGGATGCGGAACAGCGTGTCGATGTCTTTTCCGGTTGAACGCGACTGGTCGTCCCTGGGGCGGAACCCGAGATAAACCGCTTTTCCGCCACCCGGGTATGCCAGAACAGTGCCGATGGTTTTGTTGCCGAGCGTCACCGCGGTCCTTGCATTTCCCGCCCGAACCGGGTAGACATGGTCAGGCAGCAGGGAGGTCGGAATTTCCATGCCGGAAATTCCGGGGAACCCGGGAAAACGGACGGTTTCGCCGCCGGCGGCAATACCGCCGCAGCCACAGGAAAGCGAATCGATGCCGAAGATTTTCTTCCAAAGATCCCACCGGTCTTCCCCGCTTTCCATAACCGGAGAAGAGCACCAGATTACCCTGCCGCCGGCTACGACGTAGTCGCCGATCACCTTCAGGACGTCCGTGCGGAGCATCGGCGAGTAAAAGACGACCAGGGCGCGGTAGGAGCGGTCCTTTACGCGCAGCTTTCCATCCCGGAAACCGGCGAAATTCTCCGCAAGTTTTTCATCCGTAATGTAATCGGTATATCCGTACTGAACCATCCAGCTTCCGAAACGCTCTTCCACATAGTTCAGATCCAGCGGATAGATCGTCAGCAC
>DHAI01000064.1:3992-6332 GCA_002397355.1 Ruminococcaceae bacterium UBA4958
TTTGGGACCGCCCCAGCATCCATAGTAGGAAAACGGGAATTTGTTGAGAAGCGCCAGACTGCAGGCGAACGCATCGCCGTAATAATCCCGGTCGAGGAAGCCGCCTTCCGGATGGTCGGTCCCTCCCCCCGTCAGATACTCATTCCATTTGAAATAATCGTAGCAGGCCGAAACGTCTTCGCGGATGGAAGAAGACCACTGATAGGCGGGCAGATAATCGTAGCGAGAGCAGTTTTGCGGCGTTCCGGTAAATTCCTCCGCGGCGTAAAAATGGTCGCAGGTTGGCGACTCCTGCCATGTGGAATGGGCGCGCGTCATGATCGGGGCGCCGAAGAGCGATTCCGCGTACTTTTTCGTCTCGTTGCAGAGATCGACGACGCGGCGCTGAAGCATTTCATAGTAGCGCTTGCGGAACCGCCAGGTACGGAGGATGCCGTCCCTGTCCCTGCCGAACACATGCTGGCTGGGAAGGCTCCCCTCCTCGCCCGCCAGGAAGTCATGCTGGTGATATGCAAAATAGATCAGATATTTTGCGAAATCCCTGTATTGGGCACCGTAGCGCGCCGCATATTCCCCGGCAAGATTATCTGTCACATACCGCGTGTTGATCTCCGTATCATGGCCGAAATGATGTTCCAGATCCCAATCGAACTGGATGTGCATCTCATCGGAATAGAAACCCGCGTAGCGGATGCCGCTGCGGTGGTGCAGATCAATGACGGATTTCATGTATTTCAGAGCGTCCGGCGAAAAATAGTCCAGTTCCGGCGTGCGATACACCAGCACGACAAGGCAGCGGTCTTTTCCGCACCCGCAGCCGCTCCCGTGCACCGTGATTTTTCCGTGACCGTAGCCGGCTTTTTCCACACGGATGGACTTAGGGTCGATCTCATAGCTTGTCCCCTTCGAAATATCCAAAATTCCGTTTTCATCGACATAGTAGTACGGGGTGTCCTCGATGCGCTCCTCGCTGAACGCGTAGGCGTGCGCCTCCTTCAGTTCCAGTGCGACCGGCCCCTTGTTGTTCGTCCACTGCGTCTGCAGGTCCATCGTCGTTTCGTAGCGGCCGTTTTCGATCGCGCATTCCTTGAACTGCATCGTGCGCCCGGTATTGGAATGCGTTTTTGCGTACCCTCCGCCGATATCCAGAGGAGAAACAATGCTCGCGGAAAAATCCATGCCGTACTGCTTTGCCGTGTCGCAGATGATCCGATAGGCGGAAAGCGTCTTCGGGGAATCCGGATAGTTTTCACGGCGGCTGCCGCCGAAGAAAAAGTCGTAGGAAAGCTCAAGTCTGCCGGCGCCGTTTTCCCGCCCTGCCCGGCAAATGTCGATCAAAGAGGTTTTCGAACCGTACATTCGCTTTTCTTCGCCGGAAACTCCTTTTTCCGCATCCGGGAGCAGCGGCTGCGCCGGGTCCTGCTCGATACGGTCCAGCGTTTTTTCATCCATCAGGATCAGCGTCTGCGTCTTGTCGAAAAGTCTCCATTTGCCCTCGCGCCTGACGATCTTTTTCACGGCGGGCCGGTCGCCGCTTCCCTCTCCCGACTCCGCGCCTTTTTTGCCGGAGCCGGAAAAGCCGAATGTCTCTGAATACTCTGAACTGCTCATACTACTCCTCACTCCTTCAGGAAGTTATCCTTGGCCCCAAAATTGACTTTCATAAAAAGTTCGCCGCTACTGAATATTGAAAAAGGCCTGCAGGCAGCGCCCTGCAGGCTTTCCGTCTCCTCAGCCCTTTACGGCGCCGGAGGTAATGCCTTCGATATAGAGGTTGGAACCGGCCAGGAACAGGATCAGCAACGGGATGGTGGCGATCACGAAACCGGCCATCTCGACGCCGATATTCAGGTCCCCGTTCACGCTGGCCTGATAAACGCGGAGCGCGACGGTAATCACCTGTTTTTCGTTCGATTCAATGACCATCAGCGGCCAGATGAAGTCGTTGTACTGGCCGATCATCGACATGATGGAAAGGGTGGCGAGGATCGGCTTCGCAAGCGGGAGCGCGATTTTTGAATACGCCTGCAGCTCCGTGCAGCCGTCGATCCGCGCGGACTCGAAAAGCGCGGCGGGCTGGCTCGCGATAAAGGTCCGGCAGAGCATGATGCCGAAAACCTGCCCGCCGGAAACCCACGGCAGGTAAACGGCCCACCAGGTGTTGGTGATGCCGAGATCCTGCATGAGGGTGTACTGCGGCGTCAGCGTCAGGACGCCCGGAACCATCATCAGCGCAAGGATCAGCATATAGAGGAATTCCTTTCCCGGAAAACTGAGCCTTGCGAAAACATAGCCGGCGACGGACGCCAGGATCACCACGCTCAGCGTGGAGACGGCGAC
>DHAI01000119.1:0-222 GCA_002397355.1 Ruminococcaceae bacterium UBA4958
ATTTTTTCAATTAAATTTTCTTTTTAGAAAAACACAAAGCATCTTCGGCGCGTAGGGAGAGAGCTCCTTGCGCGGCGCCGGGATCGTCTTGAGGATGACCTCGTCGATGATATAGTCGCGGGCCTTGTGGGTTTTGTAGAGGGCTTCCTTGATCATCTCGGGCGTCAGCCCCTTGATCTTCAGGTCCATCTGGATCGCGGTGATGCCGGCGTGCGTGCCGGC
>DHAI01000119.1:381-10238 GCA_002397355.1 Ruminococcaceae bacterium UBA4958
TCCACCATGGTCATCCAGCGCTCGCCCTCCGTGATCAGCCCGCAGGAGATGCCGGCGACGGGAGCCTTGATCGGCACGCCCGCGTCCATCAGGGCCAGCGTGGAGCCGCAGATGGAAGCCTGCGAGGTGGAGCCGTTGGAGGAGAGCACCTCCGAGACGAGGCGCAGCGCGTACGGGAACTCGTCGACGGACGGGATCACCGGCGCGAGCGCGCGCTCCGCGAGGGCGCCGTGGCCGATCTCGCGGCGGCCCGGGCCGCGGCTCGGCCTCGTGTCGCCCGTGGAATAGGAGGGCATGTTGTACTGGTGGATATAGCGCTTCGCCTCCTCTTCGTCGATGCCGTCGAACGTCTGCTCGTCGTCGACGGAGCCGAGCGTCACGGTGGTGAGCACCTGCGTCTGGCCGCGGGTGAACATGCCGGAACCGTGCACGCGGGGCAGAAGGCCCACCTCCGCAGCCAGCGGGCGGATCTCGTCCATCTTGCGGCCGTCCACGCGCTTCTGCTCGTCGAGCAGCCAGCGGCGGACGACGTGCCTCTGCGTCTTATACATGCATTCGTCGATCTTCGCGGCCTGGTCGGGGTAGATCGGGTCGAATTTTTCGTGGACCTTCTGGTAGACGGGCAGCAGGCGGGCGTCGCGCACGTTCTTGTCGTCGGTGTCGAGGGCGTCGCGCACGTCGTCCGTCGCGAAGTCCCGGATGGTGTTCAGCATCTCCCAATCGGGCGAGTTGCTCGGGTAGACGAATTTCTGTTTGCCGATATCCTTCTGGATATTCTTGATGAACTCGATGACGGCCTGGTTCGCCTTGTGGCCGGCCATGATGCCGCCGTACATCACGTCGTCGGGGATCTCGTCTGCGCCCGCCTCGATCATCACGATGCGGGAGTCGGTGGAAGCCACGGTGACGGCCATGCGGGATTTCTTGCGCTGCTCGGCATTGGGGTTGATGACGTATTCGCCGTCCACATAACCCACGGAAGTGCCGGAGATCGGGCCGTTCCACGGAATGTCCGAGATGGAGAGCGCGATGGAGGCGCCTACCATCGACGCGATTTCGGGCGGGCAGTCGTGGTCCACGCTCATCACGGTGCAGACGACGGTCACGTCGTTGCGCAGGTCTTTCGGGAACAGCGGGCGGATCGGGCGGTCGATCATGCGGGAAGTGAGCACGGCCTTTTCCGACGGGCGCCCCTCGCGCTTGAGGTACGAGCCGGGGATCTTGCCCACGGAATAGAGCTTCTCCTCGTAGTCGACGGAAAGCGGGAAGAAATCCACGCCGTCGCGCGGTTTGTCCGAAGCGGTGGCGGCCACGTGCACGACGGTGTCGCCGTAGCGCACGAGGCATTCGCCGTTTGCGAGCTGCGCCATCTTGCCGGTCTCAACGGTAAGGGGGCGGCCGGCGAAGTCGGTCTTGAATACCCGGTAGTTTTCAAACATTGCTTTTGACTCCTCCGTATTCTGAAAAAATTTGTCCTTCGGGATGCGGCGGATTTAGCAATTAAACCGGCGTCTTGTACGAAAGGCGCTCGTTTCACTGCTAAGACCCGCTGCCTCCCGGCCGCCTTTCCAAAAAAGGCGGCGCCGAAACCTTGACCTTTGCCCGGATTCGGGCCCGGGAGAGTCCACTCCCCGGAAAACAGAAAACAAATACTGGAACAATCCTCCGCCACGGGAAGCGTGACGGAGGATTGTCTCTGCAAACCTCATGCGCCCGCGCCCGGACAGGCCCTCCGGCTCTCGGAAAAGCCCGGAACGCGGCGTGCGCGCCGCCTCAGGCGGCCGCTTACTTGCGGATGTTCAGCTTTTCGATGATCGCGCGGTAGCGCTCGATGTCGGACTTCTGAAGATAATTCAGAAGGTTCCGGCGCTGGCCGATCATCTTATAAAGGCCGCGGCGGCTGTGGTGGTCCCTCTTATGGATCTTCAGATGCTCGGTAAGCGTGTTGATGCGCGCCGTCAGGACGGCGATCTGCACTTCCGGGGAACCGGTGTCGCCTTCGTGGCGGGCGTACTTCTCGATAATAACGCCTTTTTCTTCTTTCTGCATGGCTTTTTCCACCTTTTTTCAAAATTCCCATAAGCGCAGACGAGGGTTGGTGAAAGCCTCTGAAACAGAGGATGCTCCCGGGACCGCGCAAAGGGTTACAATATACTATACCACAGGGGGGTGCGGTTTGTAAATCATTATCGGGCGCCGGAATCGGGAAATTTCTCCCGGAAATAGGCCAGCGACTGCGCCCCGTTGCGCCGGATCTCCTCCTGAAGCGCGGCGAGGCTCGGGAATTTCCGTTCCGGCCGCAGGAATTTCAGCAGGCTGACGCGCGTTTCCCGGCCGTAAAGCGGCGGGCCGGCGTACTCGGGCATCCACGTTTCGGCGAGCGCAGCCCGGGAAACGCCCACCGTGGGGTGCACGCCGACGTTCGTAACGCCGCAGAAGGAGCGGCCTTCCGCCTCGGCCAGCGAAGCGTAGACGCCGAACTTCGGCAGCACGGATTCCGGCGGGATCCGCTGGTTCAGCGTCGGGGTGCCGAGCCTTCGGCCGAGGTGCTGTCCCGGCACGACGGGCAGCTCGTAGCCGAACGGGCGGCCGAGCAGGAGGGCGGCTTTCTCCACGTCCCCCGCGCGGATGAGCGCGCGGATGCGCGTGGAGCTTACCGGCTCGCCGTCCGCGAGCACGGCCGGCGCAACGCTGACGCCGATGCCGCACGCCGCGCAGAGGCGCCGCAGCTCGCCGCTTCCCGCTTTTCCACCGCGCCCGAACGTGTAGTTGAAACCGCAGCAGGCTTCCTCCGCCATGCAGGCGTTTTTCAGCACCGAACGGACGAAATCTTCCGCCGAGATGTTTTTCACCGAAGCGAAGTCGAGCAGGTAGAGGAACTCGACGCCCATTTCCCGCAGCAGGCGGATCTTCTCTTTCTGCGAAAGAAGCGCGCCGCCGTCGATCCCGCGGAGCTTCGGATTGTCCGCGAACGTGAGCACGGCCGGCGCGAGGCCGCGCGCGGCGCCCTCCAGCGCGAGGGAGATCACCTTCCTGTGGCCGAGGTGCAGGCCGTCGAACATGCCGAGCGCGACCGCGCACTCGCGGCCGGCCGGCGTAAGGTCACGATAAATTTCCATGAGACGTCTGT
The DNA here is from genome assembly GCA_002397355.1 of Ruminococcaceae bacterium UBA4958. Lineage (GTDB taxonomy): Bacteria > Bacillota > Clostridia > Oscillospirales > Acutalibacteraceae > Thermocaproicibacter. The sequence continues at coordinate 3,512 of DHAI01000119.1, forward strand.
CGCTCCTGAGATGGGATTTTTGTGCGGAAAAGCCGCAGGATTTTCAGTTCCCCCCGCCGCGCTTCCGCCAGCCCGAGGAAAACGCCGTCCGGGGAGAGGACGCGGTAGCGCCCGCCCTCCTCCGCCGCGGCCGCCCGGAGCGACGTGCGCGCGAGTTCCAGCGCGCCGCCGTTGCAAAAGCGCGCCGCCTGCGGTGCGGTGACGCGCACTGTGGGCACGTCCGGGAACAGCGACTCCACCGGGAGCAGCCGCTCCGCGAGCCTCCCCTCGGACGCGAGGGCCTTCGCCTCCTCCAGCGTGACGGCGTCGGCGAGCGAGAAGCCCGCGGCGGCGGTGCGCCGCAGCGCCGTCATCACGCCGCCGACGCCCAGCGCGTCGCCGAGGTCGGAGCAGATGGTGCGGATGTACGTGCCCTTGGAGCAGGCGATCCGCAGCCGGCCGGAACGCGAGGCCTCGTCGTACTCCGCCAGCTCCAGGCGGGAGACCGTCACGGGGCGCGCCTCCCGCGCCACTTCCACGCCGCGCCGCGCGAGGTCGTAAAGGCGCTCGCCGTTCACGCTCAGGGCGGAGTACATCGGCGGCGTCTGGAGGATCTCGCCCCGGAAACGGGGCAGGGCGGCTTCCACCCGGCCGCGCGGGACGGGCGCGCCGCTTTCCGCGAGCGTTTTGCCGGTGCTGTCCTGCGTGTCCGTGGAGGCGCCGAGGCGGAAACCGGCCTCGTATTCCTTCCCGGTGTTTTGCAGGAACGGCAGGGCGCGCGTCGCGGAGCCCAGAAGCAGCGGCAGCACGCCCGTCGCCATGGGGTCCAGCGTGCCGGTGTGGCCGACTTTCCGCTCGCGGCTCAGGCCGCGCATCAGCGCGACCACGTCGAACGAGGTGAAGCCGGCGGGCTTGTCTATCACGATGACGCCATTCATGCTTTCGATTCAGACACCTTTCCGCAGAGCTGTGGCAATCCGTTTTCCCCGCCGCGGGGGCGGGAAGAGCGCGCGGCCGGCTGCGGCTCAGGGGGCGTCTTCGCCGCGCTGCTCCTCTTTCAGGTCGTTCAGGATGCGCTCGATGTTCGCGCCCCGTTCGATGGAATCGGTGGGGCGGAACAGGAGCTGCGGAACCTTCCGGAGCGGCAGGCGCTCGCCCAGCTCGTGCCGGATGAACCCGGAGGCGGATTTCAGGCCCTTGACTGCCTCCTTCGCGCGGTCCATGCCCTCCATGGCGCTGATATAGACGGTGCAGTAAGAAAGATCGCTCGTCACGTCCACGCCCACGATGCTGATCAGCCCCTGCACGCGCGGATCCTTCACCTTGCGGAGGATGGCGGTCAGCTCCCGCTTGACGTCCTCCGTGATACGGCCCATCCTATGGCTTGGCATTGATTGATTTCTCCTCCCCCTGTAAGGCGCGCTTACTCCCTGTATTCCTCCGTCGTGAAGGCTTCCAGGACGTCGCCCTCCTTGATATCGTTGAATTTCGAGAGGCCGATGCCGCAGTCGTAGCCGGTAAGGACCTCTTTGGCGTCGTCCTTGAAGCGCTTGAGCGAGGCGATGCTGTCCTCCGCGACCACGACGCCGTCGCGCACCACGCGGATCTGCGCCGCGCGGCTGACCTTGCCCTCGGTGACGTGGGCGCCCGCGATGGTCCCCACGCTGCTGATGCGGTAAACCTGCCGCACCTCCGCCTTGCCGAGGGACACCTCGCGCGTCTTCGGCGCAAGCATGCCCTTGAGCGCGGCGCCGATCTCGTTGATGCACTCGTAGATGATGCGGTAGAGGCGGACGTCCACCCCGTCGCGCTTCGCGTTTTCCTCGGCCACGTTGTCCGGCCGCACGTTAAAGCCGATGACGACGGCGTTGGACGCCGCCGCGAGCATGACGTCGGATTCGTTGATGGCGCCGACGCCGCTGTGGATGATATTCACGCGCACCTCGTCGTTGCTCAGCTTTTCCAGGGACTGGCACACGGCTTCCACGGAGCCCTGCACGTCGGCTTTCACGACGAGCGAAAGCGTCTTCATGTCGTTTTCCTGCATCTGCTCGAAAAGGTTGTCGAGCGTCACCTTGGTGCGGGCGTTGAACTTTTCCTCTTTCCGCTCGTTGCGGCGCTGCTGCACCAGCTCGCGCGCGAGGCGCTCGTCGGTTACGGCGTTGAATACGTCGCCGCCCGTGGGCACGTCGTCCAGTCCGGTGATCTCCGCCGGGACGCTCGGGCCGGCCTTCCGGATCTCCTGGCCGTTCTCGTTCGCCATGGCGCGCACGCGGCCCACCGTGGTGCCCGCCACGAGGATGTCGCCCACATGGAGCGTGCCGTTCTGCACCAGAACGGTCGCGATGGGGCCGCGCCCCTTGTCGAGGCGCGCCTCGATGACGGTGCCTTTCGCGGCGCGGTCCGGGTTCGCCTTGAGATCTTTCATGTCCGCCACGAGGAGGACGGTTTCCAGCAGCTCCTTGATGCCGGTTTTCTTCACGGCGGAAACGGGGATGCAGGGAACGTCGCCGCCCCACTCCTCCGGCACGATGCCGTATTTCGTGAGCTGCTCCTTCACAATCTGCGGGTTCGCACCCGGCTTATCCATCTTGTTGATGGCGACGATGATGGAGACCTTCGCGGCCTTCGCGTGGTTGATGGCCTCCACGGTCTGCGGCATGACGCCGTCGTCGGCGGCGACGACCAGGATGGCGATATCCGTCACCTGCGCGCCGCGCATCCGCATCGTGGTGAACGCCTCGTGGCCCGGCGTGTCGAGGAACGTCACGTCGCGGCCCCCGACCTTCACCTGGTAGGCGCCGATGTGCTGCGTGATGCCGCCGGCCTCGGTGGAGGTCACGTTCGTGTGGCGGATCGCGTCGAGCAGGGAGGTCTTGCCGTGGTCGACGTGGCCCATGACGACCACGACGGGCGCGCGGGAAACGAGGTTGTCGTCCTTGTCCTCGCTGTCGTCGATGATCCGCTCCTCGATGGTGACGTGGACTTCCTTCTGCACCTTCGCGTGGAATTCCATGGCGGCGAGGGAGGCGGTGTCGAAGTCGATCACGTCGTTCACGGCCGCGAAGACGCCCATGCCCATCAGCTTTTTAATGACCTCGGCCGCCGTGGCCTTCAGGCGCATGGCCAGCTCGCCCACGGTGATCTGCTCCGGGATCTGCACGGTGATGGGCTTGTTTTTGCGCTCCATCGCGATGCGGCGCAGGCGCTCGGACTCGGTTTCCCGGCGGTGGTAGCCGCGCGGCTTGCGGCGGTACTGGCTGCTCCGCTGCGTCAGCTTCTGCTTTTTCACGGTGTTGTCGGAGGGGCGCACCTTCTCGGAGGCGAGGCGGTCGTACTTCTCATTGTAGCGGTCGAGCTCCACGTTCGGGGCGTGCGTATCCACGATCCTGCCCGTGGGCTTCGCGGCGGCGCCGGTAGTCCCCATGCGGACGGTTTGCTGCTGCGGATGCTTCTGCACCGGCTGCTTTTTCTGCTGCTGATTCGGGCGCCTCCGCGTCTGCTGCGCCGTTTTGGCGGCGGCGAAACGGTCGTTCCGGCGCTGCTGCTGCCCGGCCTGCCTTGCCGGGGCCTGCTGCCCGGCGGCCTGCCTCGCGGCGGGTCTCACCGGGGCCTGCCTGCCCGCCGCCGGCTTCGCGGCGGCAGGCGCGGTCTCCTTCACAGCGGGCTTCTCCGGCGTCACGAGGATGTCGGGTTTCTCCACGGTGACGATCGGCTTCCGCTTTTCGGCCTGCGCGAAATACGCGTCGAGGTTCGGGGAGCTGTGCTGCTGGGTGAACGTCTCGAACACGACGTCCAGCTCGTTTTCCGTCAGGGCCGTCATGTGCTTCTTCGTTTCGCCGGTATATTTTTTTATGGTGTCGATTACGTCCTTGTTGGGTACCTTGAGATCGTTTGCAACGTCGTGGACTCTGTATTTTATCATCATAAGTTCGTTCCTCCTCGATCTGACGCGCTCAGTTTCCGGAGAGCTTCCGCAAATCCCCTGTCATTTACCGCGATTACGCCCGTTCGTTTCCCCAGGGCGGCTTCCACTTCGTCCATTCCCGCTTCCAGCGGCGCTGCGGGCACGCCGGCGTTTTCCGCCTCCGCCCGCACCGTCTCGCCCGTCCTGCGGGAGAGGTCCGCGGAAAGAAGGACCAGTTTGGCCCGGCGCCTTCGCACCGCCTGCTTCGCGGCTTCCGCTCCGAGGTCCAGTTTCCCGGCCCTGCGGGCGATGCCCAGCAGGTTCATCAGACGTTTATTTGTTTCCAAGCAGTTCCTCCTCCAGGCGGTCGTAGATTTCCTCCGGTATTTTGCACGAGAAGGCCTTTTCCAGCCGGCGCGCTTTCCGCGCGGCTTTCAGGCAGTCCGCGTCTCTGCAGATGTATGCGCCGCGGCCCGGTTTGCGGCCGGTAAGATCCAGGGAGATTTCCCCTTCCGGCGACTTCACGATGCGTACCAGCTCCCGTTTGGGCTTCATTTCCCCGCAGCCGGCGCACATGCGCAGCGGCGTTTTCTTTTTTCGGATCACGGCGCGTCCCCTCTTTTCCCTGCGGCGTGCGTCAGGCCTGCTGCGGCTCTTCGGCCGCGGCGCTGAAGCCGCTCTGCGGCTTGATGTCGATTTTCCAACCGGTGAGCCGCGCCGCGAGGCGCGCGTTCTGGCCCTTGTTGCCGATGGCGAGCGAAAGCTGGTCGTCCGGCACGCTCACGCGGCAGGCGTGGGAGCCGTCGTCGGCGGGGACGACCTCCAGCACGCTGGCGGGCGAAAGGGCGGAGGCGATGAATTTGCACGGATCGTCGCTGTACTCCACGATGTCGATCTTCTCCCCGCCGAGCTCCTCCACAATGTGGTTGACGCGCGTCCCCTTCGCGCCGATGCAGGAGCCCACGGCGTCCACGTCGGGGTTGTGGCTGGTGACGGCGATCTTTGTGCGCGAGCCGGCTTCGCGCGAGATGGCCTTGATCTCGACGGTGCCGTCGTAGATCTCCGGCACCTCCGCCTCGAACAGGCGGCGCACCAGGTCCGGGTGGATGCGGCTGATGACGACGTGCGGGCCTTTTTCCGTTTCGCGCACGTCCGCCACGTAGACCTTCACATGGCTGCCCACCGCGAGCGTTTCCCCGGGCACCTGCTCCGTCTTCGGCAGAACGGCCTCGGCCTTGCCGATGGTCAGCGTGGCCGCGCCGGTGCGCGGATCGATCTGCTCCACGAGGGCGGTGACGAGCTCCTGGTGCTTGCTTTCGAATTCCTGGAGCATCCTGCTGCGCTCGCCGTCGCGGATGCCCTGGCGGATGATGTTGCGCGCCGTCATGGCGGCGATGCGGCCGAACTCCTTCGTGTCCAGCGGGACGGAAACGGTCTCGCCGACGCCCGTTTCCGGGTTGACGGCGCGCGCCTTTTCCAGCGTGATTTCCTTGCCCGGGTCCGTCACGTCCTCCGCGACCGTCTTGTTGAGGAACACCTCGAACACGCCTTTGGCCTGGTCGGCGTTTACGGTGCAGTTTTCGTTGCCGTAGCTGTTCTTGCAGGCGGTTGCGATCGCCTTCTTGATGCGGTCCAGCATGAAATCCACGGGGATGCCGCGCTCTTTTTCCAGCAGGGCAAGCGCCCCGAAAATCTCCGCGCTGCTGTTCGCGGCGGGCTCCGCTTTGCTCTTTTTCTTCATGATTCCTCAATTCCCTCCAAAAAATCATCATCCCGAAGCCGGACGGAAGAGACGTCCTTGCGGGAAATCGTCTTATGTTCTCCCGTTTCGAGGGCGAGGACGAACTCCCCGCCCGAAAAGGAAACCAGCGTGCCGGCAAGCTCGCGCCGCCCGTCCGCAAGAGGGCGGATCAGGCGCGCCGTCACGCCGGCGCCGAGGTACTGCCGGAAATGTTCCGGCCGGGTGAGCTCCCGGCAGACGCCGGGGGACGAAACCTCCAGGCAGTACGGCCCGGGCACGGGGTCCCGCTCGTCGAGCGGGCCGTCGATCGCCCGGCTCATGGCCTCGCAGTCCGCGATGCCGACGCCCCCGGGCTTGTCGATGAAGATGCGCAGGTACCACGCCCCGCCTTCCCGCACATAGCGCACGTCCCAGATGGAAAGGCCGAGCTTCTCCGCGTACGGCGCCGCCATCCCGCGCACGGTTTCGGCCACGCCGCCCTTTTTGCCTTCCGACAAAATCCATTCACCTCGTAATACAAACAAAAGAGCGGGTTGCCCCACTCTTTCATCCTCACTTCAATAATTCTTATCAAGTTTACCACATCTCCGTGGAAAAAGCAAGGCCTTCCGCGTTTATTCCTCCAATTGTTTTCCGAGAAACGCGGCGGCCACCTGCGTGAGCTTCGTAACGGATTCCAGGGGCATGGCGGGGTTTCCCTCCGGCTTCATGACCACCACGGCGCCGGTCACGTCGCTGGAGGCGAGGATCGGGCAGATGATTTCCGCCGGGCGTTCGATGCCTTCCACGGGGTAGATTTTCTCGTTGTCCGTTCCGATGAACGAGCGGCGCGACTGCACGCATTCGTCCAGCTCCTGCGTCACGCGGCGCTCCAGGTATTCCTTGCGCGAGACGCCGGCCGCCGCCACCACGTGGTCGCGGTCGCAGATCACCGTGGGCAGGCCGGCCGTGCGGTTGAGCACCTCTGCGTACTGGGAGGCGAACGTGGAGAGCTCGCCGACGGGCGAATATTTCTTAAAAATCACGCCGCCCTGCGCGTCGGTGAAAATTTCAAGAGCGTCGCCCTCGCGGATGCGGAGAGTCCTGCGGATTTCCTTCGG
>DHAI01000119.1:10391-12686 GCA_002397355.1 Ruminococcaceae bacterium UBA4958
ATCACAATGCGGCCCAGGTCGTCGATCCTTCTGACGATTCCTGTTGCTTTCATAATATATCAATCTCCCCCTGATTCAATTCGTTTGCTAAAATATTGTTTGCACGAACGGCAGATTTATGCAGGGGGAAGATTGCCAGACAGGATAAAACGCGGCGGAACCGTCCGCGGATTTTAAATGCGGCCGTTAAGAATTTTTTTATCTTTGGCCATTCTTTCTATTTTTCGCGGAAACGGCGGGATCTGCGATGCTGCCGGCCGCCGTTACCCGCTCAGCTTTACGGCGGCCCGGCGGCCGCACCGTTCGAATCCGTTCATTTTATAGTAGACGAACATGGCCGCAGCCGCGACGAACCAACCGAACGGGTAGCCGAGCGCGATGGGGATCACGGCGTTGGCCGTATGCGAGGCGATGAAAAGGTAGATCTGGCGCGCGACCACGAAGGAGCCCAGCAGGATGAGCATGGTGTTGTTCGCGTCGCCGGCGCCGCGAAGGGCGGCGGCGAGGATGTTCGCCACGCAGGCCAGCGGGTAAAAGGCCGAGATGAGCCGCACGAACAGCGCGCCGTAGCGCACCACCCCGTCGTCGGGGTTGAACAGCGCCGCCAGCTGCGGCGCGAAAACCGTGACCAGCGCGATCTCAAGCGCGGTGCAGGAGAGCAGCAGGACCATCGTGGCGGAAAGGCCCTTCTTTGCGCGCCGGAACAGCCCCGCGCCGATATTCTGCCCCACGAACGTCGTCACCGACATGGTCATCGTCTGGAGCGTGAGGTCGAGAATCTGGTCGATCTTCACGTAGGTGGCCCAGCCGGCCATGCAGGCGGAGCCGAAAAAGTTGATGTAGCCCTGCACGAACACGTTGGAAAAGGCGGTGAGCGCCATCTGCACGGAGGTGGGGAACCCGATGCGAAGCATCTCGCGCAGCAGCGGCTTCGCAATGCGCAGGTCGCGCCACACGAGGCGGTAGACGCCCTCCGAGCGCGAGAGCGTGACGAGGACCAGCACGGCGGAAAGCGCCTGGGATATGGTCGTGGACCAGGCCACGCCGGCCACGCCCCAGTGGAACACGATGACGAAAAGAAGGTCCAGCGCCGTGTTCAGCACGGCCGCGAAGACCAGGAAGTACAGCGGCCTCCGCGAGTCCCCCACGGCGCGCAGGACGCCGGAGCCCATATTGTAGACCAGCAGGCCGGAAACGCCCGCAAAGTAGATGGAAAGGAACGTTTCCGCCTCGGGCATCACGTCGTCCGGCGTGGCCATCATCACCAGCATCGGCCTCACCAGCAGCATGCCGGCCGCGGTGAACACCACGGAGAGCAGGAACGTGAAGAGCATCACGGTGTGCACGGCGTCGTGCACGCGTTCCCGGTCGCCGGCGCCGCAGCCCTGGGCGATCACAACGCCGGCGCCGGTGGCGAAGCCGGTGAACACGCCGATGAGCGTGTTGATGATGCTGGTGGTGGAGCCCACGGCGGCCAGCGCCTGCTTGCCGACGAAATTCCCCACCACGATGCTGTCCACGGTGCTGTACATCTGCTGGAACAGGTACCCGAGCAGGAGGGGGATGGAGAACTGGATCAATTGTTTCCATACGGAACCGCTCGTCATGTCGAGCTCTTTCCGCTTTTTCCATGGGTTTCCCAAAAAGCATCCCGTTCTTTCTCCCGCGTTCGACAGGCGCAGGCTTTTTACAACGTACTCCAGTATATTCCGCTTGAAAAGTCAAGTCAAGCCGTGACGACGGAAAAGGCGGGGGTCTCCCCCCGCCCGGATTTCGGCTGCTGCTTTTTACTTCACGTTCTCCAGCTTCGTAACGAACGCGCGCGACATGTCGTTCCCCTTGATGACGCCGGTGTAGGTCACTTTGATCCTGTCGCCGATGACCATGCTTTTCAGGTCGGTGGTATCCACGTCCACCCTGCGGACCATAAGCTCCGCGCCGTCGTCCGTTTTCAGCGTGATGCTCATCATGGCGCCGTCCTCCATAATGCCGGTGATGGTGTGGGGCGTCTTGTCGAAGGCTTTGTCCTGCGCGGCGGGCATCGGGGCGCTGTCGGAGGCGACCCAGGTGTAAACTTTTCCGTCGGCCGGGTCGACCAGGACCGTCGGGCCCACCGAGTAGTCCTCGCCCCAGATGCTGAACGCCTGGTAGGCTTTGCCGTTCACCGTCTTTTCCTTTTCCGCTTTCAGGTGGTATTTGTTCCAGTCCAGGTCGATGGCCGTCTTCGCGAGATCCTCGTATTTCCGCGCCGCGGCGGACGGTGCGGAAGAGGGCTCCGCAGAGGAAACGGAATTT
>DHAI01000119.1:12877-15761 GCA_002397355.1 Ruminococcaceae bacterium UBA4958
CGGAAAAAACGGAAGCGGAGGAAACGGGGGCCGGCAGGGAATTGTTCCCGCTGTTCTGCGTAAAGCGGTAGATCAGCCAGCCCACGCCGGCAAGCACGGCGGCGAGCAGGACGATCAGCCAGAATTTCTTCATGTTGGATGGACTCCTCCTTTACTCGATGCGACTTAATTTCTTTTACACTATATCGCATTGCGGCGGGAATGACAAGAAAAAAGACAATTTTGTAAAATTTATGCGGCGAAAATTGCAAACGCGCCGATTCGCTGATATAATGAAGTGCAACATACCGGGAAATCAGACCGGCGGTGCGGCGAAGGGCCGCGCTTATCTTTTTATGCGGAGGAACGTGAATGAAGCAGGTGCGGAGCTTTCCGAAAGTCAGCGTCACGCGCAAGGCGGAGACGGGCGTGCTCGGCGGGCACCCCTGGATCTACGACACCGAAGTCACCGCCGCGGAGCCGTGCGAAAACGGCGCCCTGGCCGACGTTTTCAGCCGGAGCGGCGCATATCTCGGCACCGGCTTTTACAACGAGCACTCGAAGATCCGCGTGCGCCTGATTTCCCGCAACGCAAACGACGCGTTCGACGAGGCGTTTTTCGAGCGCCGCCTGCGCTACGCGTGGCAGTACCGCAAAGCCGTGATGGGGCCGGACGTCTCCTGCTGCCGCGTCGTGTTCGGCGAGGCGGACGCCTTTCCCGGCCTTACGGCGGACCGGTTCGAAAACATCCTCGTGACGCAGACGCTTTCACTCGGCGTCGAGCGTCTCAAGCCGATGCTTTTCCCGCTGCTGCGCCGCGTTCTGGCGGAGGACGGCGTGCGGATCGACGGCATCTACGAACGCAACGACGCCGCGATCCGGGAACTGGAGGGCATGGAGCGGAACGCGGGCTTCTTCCCGCTGCCCGGCGTGCCGGAGCCGGAGCTGGACCGCGTGCCGATCACGGAAAACGGCGTGCGCTACCTCGTGGACTTCAAAAACGGGCAGAAAACGGGGTTCTTTCTCGACCAGAAATACAACCGCCGCGCCGTGGCCCGGCTGTGCCGCGGCATGCGCGTGCTGGACTGCTTCACCGACACGGGCTCCTTCGCGCTGAACGCGGCGCTTGCCGGAGCGGAAAGCGTGCGCGCGGTGGATATCTCCGCCTCCGCGATCGGGGCCGCGGAGGAAAACGCCCGGCTCAACGGCGTGGAGGGGAAGGTCGGCTTCGAGGTCGCAAACGTGTTCGACCTGTTGCCGCGCCTCGCGGAAACGGAGAAAAACCGGTACGATCTCGTGATCCTCGACCCGCCGGCGTTCACGAAATCCCGCAGGACGGTTTCCGGCGCCGAACGCGGTTACAAGGAGATCAACTACCGGGCGATGAAGCTGCTGCCGCGCGGCGGCTACCTGGCCACCTGCTCCTGCTCCCACTTCCTGACGGACGGGCTGTTCCGGGGCATCCTGCGATCCGCCGCGGCGGACGCCCAGGTTTCGCTGCGCCAGGTCGAAGCCCGCCAGCAGGCCCCCGACCACCCCATCCTCTGGAACGTGCCGGAGACGGACTACCTGAAGTTTTACATTTTTCAGGTGGTCTGACGCCCCGTTCCGCGCGGCCGCTTTCCGGCTGGGAAAGAATTCCCCCGCCTTGCGCAAACGTCCGGATCCGTTTATACTAAATTACATTACTATGGATTGCTTTGGATTGCTTTCTATATTATATTATCGTCCGTCGCACGGAGCGGCGGCCCGGAGGACGGGCCGCCCGGATCTGCCGGAACGGTCCCGCTGCGCTTCCGTGCGAAACCCGTCGCTTCCGGTCGGCTCATTTTTCAGAGGGGGATGATTCTCCGTATGCAACGACACCAGACCGCTTCGCTGCTCTGCGCCCTGCTGGTTTTCCTGGCCGGGTGCTCCGACGGGAAGGCCGCAAGCTCCGCGGCGTCCACGGCCGTTTCCGGGGGCGGGGTCGAGACAGGGTTTTCGCGGGCCGACGAACTGGAGTCGGCTCTGCTGGCGCAGGACAGCTCGAGGCCGGACTCGTCCGCTGCCTCCGCTCCTTCTTCGGCGGCGAGCGGCTCCGGAGCTTCTTCCGGGCGGACGCCCGTTTCCTCGGCGGAGGGGAAGGGCCCCGGTTCCGCTTCCTCGGCTTCCTCGGAGCGGGAGCCGACCGTCGTGACGCTCACGTTCCCGGAGGGCTTCACCATCGCGCAGATCGGCGCGCGGCTCGAAGCGAACCATGTGTGCTCCAAGGCGGACTTCATCAAGAGCGCGCAGACGTACGACTTCACCTATTATCCGCTCGTGAAGGCGATCCCCGCGGACGGGAAGCGCGCCTATAAGCTGGAGGGCTACCTGTTTCCGGATACTTACGAGCTTTACACGAACATGAAGCCGCAGGACGTTGTCGGCAAATTCCTGCGGAATGCGGAGAGCAGGATCGACGGAAAGTACAGCTCCGGCGGCATGACGACCGATCAGCTGGTCACGCTCGCGTCCATCGTCGAGGGGGAGGCGGACAATCCGGAGGACATGAAAAAGGTTTCCTCGGTTTTCCACAACCGGTTGAAAGACGGCAAACGGCTGGAAGCCGACGCCACGCGCACCTACTGCACGCAGACGCTTCTCGCGCCGAACGGCCCGTTTTCCGACGACTATAAATATTACTACAATACGTACCGCTGCGCGGCGCTCCCGGCCGGGCCTGTCTGCAACCCGGGCGAGGCGGCCCTGTACGCGGCGGCGAACCCCGCTTCCACCGATTATTACTTCTTCATCACGGCAAACGGAAAATATTACTACCAGAAAACGCTGGAAGAGCACGATGCGAAGCTCAAGGAGCTCGGCATGGATTAGCTTTCAGGAAAAGAAACGGGGCGGGCCCGCCGGAAAAACCGGCAGGGCA
>DHAI01000119.1:15919-16210 GCA_002397355.1 Ruminococcaceae bacterium UBA4958
ACCGGCAGGGCCCGCCTTTTCGCGCCGCGCGGCCGCTCACCCTTTTTCGATGCGCAGGGTGCTCCCGCCCACGCCGCGCTTCACCACGATGCGGCGGTCGATCTGCTCGCGCAGCTCCTCCACGTGCGAGATGATGCCCACCAGCCGCCCGCCGCCCGTCAGGCCCGCCAGGGCGGCCACGGCCTGCCTGCGGGATTCGTCGTCCAGCGTGCCGAAGCCCTCGTCCACGAACATCGTCTCGATGCGCACGCCGCCCGAGGAGGCCTGCACCACGTCCGAAAGGCCGAGCGC
>DHAI01000005.1:0-903 GCA_002397355.1 Ruminococcaceae bacterium UBA4958
GGCATGCCGTTTGCATCGCACGGGAAGTTGCCCGTGGTGTGGTTGATAAAGTAAGTCGAGAAACCGCCGGAGCGGATCTGCTCCTGCGTCAGGTTCCGGGTGAGCTGGTGGACGATGGCGCATACCATCTCCATGTGCGCGAGCTCTTCGGTGCCGACATCGGTCAGGATTGCCCGCAGCTCGGGGTACGGCATGGCGTAACGCTGGCTCAGGTAGCGCATCGAGGCGCCGATTTCGCCGTCCGGTCCGCCGTACTGCGCCATGATGAGCTGGGCGAGGTGCGGATCGGTGTTTTTGATGCGGATCGGGTACTGAAGACGTTTTTCATAAATCCACATAATTGCGTGCCCCCTCTCAAACATCCCAGGGCCACGGATTGGTGATCCATGCCCAGCGGCTTGTTTTTCTCTGGTTGTCGTTCAAGGGACCGTAGGCGGCTTCGTACTTCGCGGTGAGAGCCTGCGTTTCCCTGCGCGCTTCGTCCAGTTTTGCGGCCGCCTCGCAGTCGCCGGGGTGAGAGTCGAGATAAAGATGCAGGTCGAGCGCGCAGAAGCTCGATGCGGAAATCTTCCGGAGCAGCGCTTCCTGTTCGGTCATTTCCCTGCACCTCCTCCAAGAAACGGTTTGTCGAGTTCCGGGAAAACGGTGCCGCTGTTCAGCGCCTTTTCCGGCGGATAGATCTGCCCGAACTGCTGGAACGGAATATAAGCCATCGCCACGGGAGTTTCCCGCGGGAAGGGCGTCGGATTCGGCGTGCAGTCCTTCCCCTGGGTGCCCGCTGGCGCAGCATTGACTGTGTTGCTCATGGTTTTTCTCCTTTCGTTTTTAAGAGAAAATGGAATAAAACTTGATTCGCTTTCATAATATGCAGGAAGGATTCCCACCGTGAACCGCTCCCCCGCG
>DHAI01000005.1:1017-1732 GCA_002397355.1 Ruminococcaceae bacterium UBA4958
ACGCGGCGCGGCGCGAAAAGAGGCGGATTTTATAGAAGCAATGGCGAAACTGTCGTAAATCCAGTATAAAGATTACAAATATTTTAGAAAAATTTGTTTCTATTCTTGTTTCATTCACAGGAAGACCATGATATACTATATTCAAATCTAAAATTTGGGGGGCTTATGGAATGGATCTCGGCATTCGCTTTTTTCTCATCTTATCTATCGTTATTTCCGTGATTGCGTTCGCGTTCGCGGCGTGGTTGAATCAATGGGTGAAAAGCCGCCCGTCCTCCAACCGAAAAATCGCGGCGATCGGCGGCCTGATCCGGAACGGCGCATTCACCTTCCTGCGCAAGGAATATGCGGTGCTCGCCAAGTTTGCGGGCATCGTGGCGATCCTCATCCTTCTTTTCCTGCCTCATCCCATCTGGCAGGGGAACGTCGTTGAAAACATCACCATGACGATCGCGTACCTGTGCGGCACGGCGTTCTCGGCCGTGGCGGGCGTTGTCGGCATGCGCATCGCCACCATTGCCAACACGAAGACGACGGAGGCTGCCCAGAAGGGCATCAAGCCGGCGTTCATGTCCGGCTTCCGCGGCGGCGCGGTCATGGGAATGGCGGTCGTCGGCGGCACGCTCCTCGGCGTGGCGCTCGTGATGCTGATCACGGGGAGCACCACGGCCCTGCTCGGCTTCAGCTTCGGCGCCAGCTCGCTGGCCCTGTTCGC
>DHAI01000005.1:1924-6527 GCA_002397355.1 Ruminococcaceae bacterium UBA4958
CCCGAGGACGACCCGCGCAACCCCGCCGTGATTGCGGATAACGTGGGCGACAATGTGGGCGACGTCGCCGGCATGGGCGCGGACCTGTTCGACTCCAACGTGGCGTCCATGGCGGCCGCGCTGGTCATCGGGGCTTCGCTCGACAAGGCGGCAGGCGGCGGCTGGAAGTACTCGGCGATGGTTTTCTGCTATGCTGCGATCGGTCTGCTCGCCTCCATCGTCGGCGTTGCCACGGCGCGCATGGGCAAACGCGGCAACCCAACGCGGGCCCTGAACTCCAGCACCTATGTCACAACCGCCGTTTTCACGGCGCTGACCGCGCTGGCAACCTGGGGGTTCCAATTTGAGTGGCGCGTCTGGGGCGCCAGCATCGTCGGCCTGCTCGTCGGCGTCGTCATCGGCATCGCGAGCGATTATTTCACGGACGACACGCGCAAGCCCGTACATAACGTGGCGAAAGCCTCGGAGTCCGGCCCGGCGTTCACCATTCTGTCCGGCGTTTCCTACGGCTTCCTCAGCACGCTTCCGTCCATGGTCGGCATCGCGATTTCCGCCCTCGTGGCCTATAAGCTCTGCGAGCCTCTCGGCGGCGCAAACTACGCGATGTACGGTATTTCCATGGCGGCCGTCGGCATGCTTTCCATCGTCGGCATGATCGTCTCGAACGACGCGTACGGGCCGATTGTCGACAATGCGCGCGGCCTTGCTGAAATGGGCGGCCTCGGCGACGACGTGCTCGACGTCACCGATGCGCTCGACAGCGCCGGGAACACCGCCAAGGCCATTACCAAAGGCTTCGCCATCGGCGCGGCCGGCCTGACCGTCATCGCTTTGCTCGGCGCGTTCATCAGCCAGGTCAATGTCGCCGCGGCGGAGCTCAACCTGCAGGGCCTGACCGGCTTTGACATTATGGATCCGATCGTCTTCTTCGGCCTGCTTGTCGGCGCCGCGATCCCCGCCATCTTCTCCGCCATGCTGATGCTCGGCGTCGACCGCAACGCGCAGCGCATGGTAAGCGAGATCCACCGCCAGTTCCGCGAGATTGTCGGCCTGAGGGAAGGCAAGGAAGGCGTTTCCCCCGAATACAACAAGTGCATTGAGATCTCCACCATCGGCGCGCTCCGCGAGCTGATCCCGGCGGGCCTTGCGACCATCGTCGCGACCATTATCGTCGGCTTTATCGGGGGCGTGCGCGCCACCGGCGGGTTCCTGTGCGGCAATATCGTCACGGGCCTCTTCCTCGCGCTGTTCATGAGCAACGCGGGCGGCCTGTGGGACAATTCCAAGAAGTTCATCGAGTCCGGAAACAACGGCGGAAAAGGTTCCGACGCGCATAAGGCCGCCGTCGTGGGCGACACGGTCGGAGATCCGTTCAAAGATACGGCGGGCCCCTCCATCAACACGCAGATCACGGTGGTCTCGCTTGTTTCTTCCCTGATGTCCACGATTTTCCTGACGACTTCCCTGATCCACTGAGTCCCTGGTTCACTGAGGGAAGTTCGACCGTTTTTGCTCGAAGAGGACGGGGCGTCCCGCAATTCTTTGCGGGACGCCCCGTGCCGTGTCTTCGCCTTTTTCCGCCCCTCAAAGCGGAGAAAAAAGAGTTCGTGCGATTTGTTTGACATCGCCGAAAAGGTGTGATAAAATCTATCTGCACATATGTATTAATGTAATTAGTACAGTTAGAACAGAAAGCGGGCGAAAACAATGTTCGAGCTCAATTTCCAGAGCAGGCTGCCGATCTATGAGCAGCTTTACCGGTCCGTTGCCCGGATGGCCGCGCTCGGCGTGCTGGAAAAGGGCGATCCGCTTCCAAGCGTGCGCGCGCTGGCGCAGAAGCTCGGCGTCAATCCGAACACGGTGCAGAAGGCCTACGCCATACTGGAACGCGACGGGCTCATCAACACGGTGCCCGGGAAAGGCTCGTTCCTTTCCGGCGACCTTTCCGCGCTGGAAAAACGCAGGGAGCTCGCCGCCGGAAAGCTCCGGGACGCGGCGGAGGCCGCCCTGGAGTGCGGCATGACGAAAGAGGAGATCCTGTCGGCGGCGGCCGACGTATGCGACAAGGGGGGAAGCGTGAAATGATCGAGGCCAGAGGTCTTGTGAAAAAGTTCGGCGAGAAGACCGCACTGGACAACATGTCGTTCCGCATCGGCGGAAAATCGGTCTTCGGGCTGGTCGGCTCGAACGGGGCGGGAAAATCGACGTTCCTGCGCACGGCCGCCGGCATTTACCGGCCCGACGCGGGCAAACTGCTGATCGACGGCAGCGAGCCGTTTGAAAATTCCGGCGTGAAGGGCAGGGTGTTCTTTATCCCGGATTACCCGTACTTCCTGCCGCAGTCGAACCTGGCGGAGATGGGGAGCTTCCTCGCCGCCGTTTACCCGCGCTGGGACTGGAAGCGGTTCGACGCGCTGAACCGCGTCTTTCCGCTCGGGGAGAAGACGCGGATCTCCACCATGTCGAAGGGCATGCAGCGCCAGGCTGCGCTGATCTGCGCGTTTTCCGCGCGCCCGGATTACATCCTCATGGACGAGATCTTCGACGGGCTGGACCCCGTGATGCGCCAGCTCCTGAAGCGGCTCGTTTCGGAAGAGGTGGCCTCGCGCGGCGTGACGGTCGTCATCGCTTCCCACAACCTGCGCGAGCTGGAGGACCTGTGCGACCACGTGGGCCTGTTCCATAAAGGAGGCGTCGTCTTCGAGAAGGACCTCGACGAGCTGCGGCTCGGCGTGTGCAAGGTGCAGGCCGTTTTCCGCCCGATGCCGGAACGCTCCGCGTTCGCCCCGCTGAACATCGTGAAGTGGGAGACGCGCGGTTCCCTCGTGAATTTCGTGGCGCGGGCGGGGCGCGACGAGGTGCTCGCCAAACTGAATACCATGAATCCGGTGTTTGCGGAGGCCCTGCCTCTCACGCTGGAGGAAGTCTTTATCAGTGAAATGGAGGTGGCCGGCTATGACATCGAAAACATCCTTGCCGACGCGGAAAAATGAGTTCCGGCAGACTTTCCGGTGGGCGCTGAGGAAAAACGCCGGCATGACGGGCCTGCTTGCGGCGTTGCTGTTCGTCTGCCTGCCGATGATCCTGCTGCTGGCGCTCTCCAGCGGCGAACGGTACGCGGGCCCGGAACGGACGGAGACGGTCTGGAGAAACGGGATCGCCACCCAATACGCGGGTTTCCTGCATGCCATGATCCCGGTCGCGGCGGTGTCGCTGCTGCTGCTGTTTTCCGTCGTGCTGTGCGTCCGCCTGTTCGGCTATATGCAGAACCGCCGCAGCGAGGACCTGTTCCACGCGCTGCCGGTGGGCCGCGTGCCGATGCTGCTGGGGCGCTGGTGCGCGGGCATGGTTGCGCTCGCGCTGCCGGCCCTCGGGAACTTCGGCGTCCTCGCGCTGATCGCGCTCGCGTACCGCATCCCGCTCTTTGCCGGCGGCATGTACCTCGGAACGGCGCTGTGCTGGCTGCTGCTGATGGCCGCCGCGGCGTTCACGTTTCTCACGTTCCTTTCGGTCTGCAGCGGCAGCGTGATGGACACGATCCTCTCCGCGCTCGGCGTCAACGTCGGCTTCCCGGCCGCCGTTTTCCTGAGCCAGAGCCTGGTCCGCTACACGCTTCCGGGAGCGTACGATGCCGACCGGTTCAACTTCGCCGTGCTTTCGCTGCTGGCGCCGTTCCCGGCGGCGTATCTGCCGCATGTGGGGGAGGAGCCCGTCTGGTTCCTGCCGTGGTGGATCTGCGCGACCGCCGCCCTGCTGGCCGGCGCATGCCTGCTGTACCGGCGGCGCAGGAGCGAATCGGCGGAGGACCGGTTCGCGTTTGCCGCCCCGAAGATCGTGATCCGCTTCCTGCTCACCGCCTGCGGCGGCCTGGGCCTCGGGCTGGCCGGCATGTTCATGACGGGGAATATCGCGATGTTCCTGCTCCTTGCGGCGGCCGGCTCCCTTGTGGCCCACACCGTCGTGGAGGCGGTCTACTCGCGCGGATTCCGCGGCATGAAGCGGAGCCTGCGCTGGTACGCAATTTTCGCGGTCTGCTTCGCGGCGTTTTACGGCGTTCTCGCGACGGGCTGTTTCGGCTTCGACACGCGGGTCCCGGACCCTTCCGAGGTGGAGAGCATTTCCATCGACGCAACGGGCTTTTCGAGCTCAGGCGGGAGTCAGGTTTACCGGGCCGACCATGACACCGGTTTGATCTCCGGCCCTCCCATTCCGCTGGAGCCGGTTCTGAAAAAGCCGGAGAGCATCCGCGCCGTGCTCCAGTTCCACCGCGAGCTGGTTGCGAAGTACCGCGCGGAAAAATACCCGTATGTTCCCCGGCAGGGGTCCTGGGGCGTTTTCACGCTGCGCTACCGCCTGAAGAACGGGAGCACGCTGACACGGTCGTTCCTCGACTCCTCCGGATTTTCAGAGTGGATGCAGGAAAAGGAAAAGCCGCTTCTGGAAATGGAGGAGTACCGCGAGAACAACGACATGGTTTTCTTCCTGCAGCCGGACGACCTTCTGAGCGTGACGGTTTACAGTAACAACGGAAACAAAGGCTCCGAGTATCTCCTCGGCGACGGCGCCCTGCGCGGCGAGCTGCTGGATGCGCTCAGGAGCGAGT
>DHAI01000029.1:0-2085 GCA_002397355.1 Ruminococcaceae bacterium UBA4958
AGCGTGTTCGCCGTGGAGTGGCAAGCGCCGGAGACCATGCCGTCCGCCGCGCCTTTCTTCACCATCATCACGCCGAAATAGGTCGGGTCGCGCATCGTCTTGTCGGCCTGCTCGGGGGTGATGCCCTTCGCTTTGCGCAGCTCGTAGAAGGTGTTGGCGTAGTCCTCATGCAGCGGGGTGTTCGCGGGGTCCACGATCTTTACGCCGGCAAGGTCCAGGCCGGCCGCCGCAGCCTTCACCTCGTTGGGATCGCCGAGCAGAACGGTGTCCGCGATGCCGCGCTTCTGCGCTTCCGCCGCCGCGGCGACGACGCGTTTGTCGGTTCCTTCCGGCAGCACGATGGTCTTTTTGTCCGCCGCGGCGCGGCGGATGATGTCGTCCAAAGAACTCATGGGTAAACGTCCCCTTTTTCCATCAATTTCCGCGGCAGCACCGCGGCTTCTTTTTTATTATAACCCCGTGCGCGCCGAAAGAAAAGCCTCTCCCGAAAATCGTCCGGGCCGCGGCCCTTCCCGCCGTGCGGATCGGGCGCGCAAAATCGCGGGAGTTTGTTAAAAGCTTGTTTATCGGTATTGATTCACGGAAAGGAATCCGGTATAATAAAAAAAGATTCTGGGAAATCGAGTCACCGAAAGGAGTATCGGTATGAATTATTCCGATAAAGTGGAAAAAATGTGTGTCGTCACAAAGGGCCCGAAACACGGCCCCGCTCCGATCCCGGAAGAGGGAAAATGGGTAAAGGCCTATGACGTCAAGGATATTTCCGGCCTGACGCACGGCGTGGGCTGGTGCGCGCCGCAGCAGGGAGCCTGCAAGCTGACGCTGAACATCAAGGAGGGCGTCGTGCAGGAGGCGCTCATCGAGACGGTAGGCTGCTCCGGCATGACGCATTCGGCCGCCATGGCGGCCGAGATCCTGCCGGGCAAGACGATCCTGGAATGCCTCAACACCGACCTCGTCTGCGACGCGATCAACGTCGCCATGCGCGAGCTGTTCAAGCAGATCGTTTACGGCCGCAGCCAGACCGCGTTTTCCGAGGGGGGCCTGCCGGTCGGCGCCGGCCTCGACGACCTCGGCAAGGGCCTGCGTTCCCAGGTGGGCACCATGTACAGCACGAGCGCGAAGGGCGTCCGTTACCTTGAGATGACCGAAGGCTACGTCCTCAAGCTTGCTTTGGACAAGAACGACGAGGTGATCGGCTACCAGTTCGTGCGCCTCGGCAAGATGATGGAGGATATCCGCCACGGCATCAGCCCTGACGAAGCCTACAAGAAAAACATCGGCAAGTACGGACGTTTCGACAACGCGGCGAAGTACATAGACCCGCGTGAAGAATAAGGCTATCAGAGGAGGACAAACGAATATGGCTAACGACGTCACGTTTGAAGGAAAAGAAAGAAGAATGGCCAAAATCGAGAAGTGTCTTTCCGAGTATGGCCTCGGCAGCCTGGAGGAAGCGCGCGAACTGTGCCTTTCCAAAGGCGTGGATCCGGAAAAAATCGTCCGCGGCGTGCAGCAGATCGCATTCGACAACGCCGTCTGGGCTTATACGCTCGGCTGCGCCATCGGCCTGAAGACCGGCGTGGAATCCGCCCCGGAGGCCGCCGAAAAGATCGGCATCGGCCTGGAGGCTTTCACGGTGCCCGGTTCCGTCGCGGAACAGCGCAAGGTGGGCCTCGGCCACGGCAATCTGGGCGCCATGCTCCTGCGCGACGAGACGAAGTGCTTCTGCTTCCTGGCGGGGCACGAGTCCTTCGCAGCCGCGGAAGGCGCGATCGGCATCGCCCGCTCGGCGAACACCGCCCGCAGGGAGCCGCTCCGCGTCATCCTGAACGGCCTCGGCAAGGATGCCGCGTACATCATCTCCCGCATCAACGGTTTCACCTATGTAAGGACGCAGTTCGATTATTTCGCGGATCGGCTCAATATCGTCGAGACCCGCGCTTTCTCCGACGGCGAGCGCGCCGCCGTGAAGTGCTACGGCGCGGACGACGTCCGCGAGGGCGTCGCGATCATGCAGCACGAGGGCGTGGACGTTTCCATCACCGGAAACTCCACCAACCCGGTCCGTTTCCAGCACCTGGT
>DHAI01000029.1:2308-14524 GCA_002397355.1 Ruminococcaceae bacterium UBA4958
CGCACCCTGCATCCGGACAACGTGGGCGCCGGCCCGGCTTCCTACGGCCTGACGGATTCGCTCGGCCGCATGCACAGCGACGCGCAGTTCGCCGGCTCCTCGTCCGTCCCGGCCCATGTGGAAATGATGGGCCTGATCGGCATGGGCAACAACCCGATGGTCGGCGCGACGGTCGCCTCCGCAGTGGCCGTCTACGAGGCCATGAAGGGCTGAGTCCCGCCTGAAGAAAAACGCAAAATCCCCGCTTCCGTACCCGGAAGCGGGGATTTTCTTGTCCGCCGCCGCCTTTTTTTCCGCGGAAGGCGCCGTGGTATGCGCAGCGGCATATACTGATATCGGATTCTAAAAAAGAAACCGGGATGATTATGCCGTACTCTACAAGAGAATTACTTGCGCGCCTGCTGATGTGCGAAGCGGGCGGAGAAGGGGACACGGGGATGCGGGCCGTCTCTTCCATTGTCACAAATCGCACGAACGTTCCCTACGGGGAATTTTTCCGCGTGAGCCGCGGCGGCGACATGCGCGCCATCATCATGCAGGCGAGGCAGTTCACCTGCACGGAAGAAACGGTGGGCGGCGCGTACAACGCCCAGAATATTTACAATATGGACCCGCAGGAGATCCATTACCAGATCGCCGACTGGGCTATCGCGAACAACACGCTCGGCGCGGTGGCCAATTCCCTGTTCTACTTCAATCCCTTCAGCCCGACCTGCGTCGAGTACTTCCCGCCCGGCGGCGTAGGCAGGTATCTCACGCGCGTCGGGCAGCACTGCTTCTATATTCCGACAGAAAAATACGCGACAACCTAAAGGAGATCTGATACCATGAATGCGCTGATTACGGATTACAGCCAGGCCAGCGGCCAGGCGCAGGCGGCCACGCAGCCGCGGGGCGGTGCCGCCTCCCGGCAGCAGTTCCCAGGGAGCTTTGCAGCGGCTCCCCAGACGCAACAGCCGGTTTCCCCGCAGCTTTCGATGCCGGGGGTTTACGGGCAGCAGCCGACCACCCTTGCGGGGACTTACTCGCAGCAGCAGCCGATGACGGCGGAAAGCATGCGGTACCTGAACGGCTTTCTCGCGGCGCAGGTCGGCAACAGAGTCAAGGTGGAGTTTCTCGTCGGGACGAACACCTACCTGGAAAAATCCGGGAAGCTGATCGATGTGGGGGCGAATTTCATCGTTCTGCAGGAAGCCATGACGGACGACCTGCTCGTCTGCGACTTTTTCAACATCAAGTTCGTCACGATATACCGCTGAGCGGCCGCGGCATGGACTTTCCGCACTTTTTGTGCTAAACTCAGGAAAAAGAAAAACTACCCAAGGATTGCGGGGGATCTCTATGAAAATCGATGCCAAAAACATGGAACTGCGCCGGAGCGGGGAGGTCGCCTACCTGACCTTCCCCGCTTTTTCGGCCTTTCCGTTCGTGCGCCACGCGTTTTCCACCCGGCTCGGCGGCGTGAGCGGGGGGGAGTTCTCTTCGATGAACCTGGCCTTCGGCAGGGGGGACGGCGACGAAAACGTGCGGGAGAACTACCGGCGTTTCTGCCGCGCCGCCGGCTTCGGTGAGGAAACGCTCGTCTCCTCCGCTCAGGACCACCGCACGAATATCCGCCGCGTGGGGCGGGAGCAGCGGGGCCTCGGCATCTGGCGGCCCAACGACCGCCCCAGCGTGGACGGACTCGTCACCGACGAGCCGGGCGTCACGCTGGTGATCCATACGGCGGACTGCGTCCCCCTCTTCCTCCTGGACCCGGAAAAGCGCGCCGTCGGGCTGGTGCACGCCGGCTGGCGCGGCACCGCGGCCGGGATCGGCGCGGCTGCGGTCGGGGCGATGGAGCGCGAGTTCGGCACGCGGCCCGAAGCCCTCGTCGCCGGCGTCGGCCCGTCCATCGGCCCCTGCTGCTTCGAGGTGGACGAGCCGGTTCGCGCCCGGTTCGCCGCCCTTGCCGAGTTGAAGCCGGACGAGTGGATCTTTCCCCTCGGCGCGGGGAAATGCCGGATCGACCTGTGGGAGGCGAACCGCAGGACGCTGTTGAAGGCCGGCGTGCCGGCCGGGAACATCTCCGTGGCCGGGATCTGCACACGGTGCAACGCGGACTGGCTCTTTTCCCACCGGGCGACGGGCGGGAAGCGCGGCGGCCTCTCCGCGTTTCTGGAGCTGAAGGGCGGCGCGGGCGAATGACGCTGGAGCGTTGCACCCTGTGCCCGCGCGCCTGCGGCGCGCGCCGGGAAGGCGCCTGCGGCGGCGGCCGCTGCGGCATGGGCGCGGATGCCGTCGTGGCCCGCGCCGCGCTGCACTTCTGGGAGGAACCCTGCATCAGCGGGACGCGGGGCTCGGGCGCGGTGTTTTTCACCGGCTGCCCGCTCGGCTGCGTTTTCTGCCAGAATTCCGAGATCAGCAGGGAGCGGAAGACGGGGCGGCGCGTTTCGCCGCGCGGGCTCGCGGAAATTTTCCGGCGGCTGGAGGAACAGGGCGCCCACAATATCAACCTCGTCACGCCGACGCATTTCACGCCCGCCATTCTGGAAGCGCTGTCCCTCCGGAAGCCGTCGGTTCCGGTCGTGTGGAACTGCGGCGGGTATGAGAGCCGAAAGACGCTCGCCCTGCTGGAAGGGCATGTCGACATATACCTGCCCGATTTCAAATACGCCGAGCGGGAGACCGCGGCGGAGCTGTGCGGCGCGCCGGATTATCCGGAAACGGCGGAAGCCGCGGTTCTGGAAATGGCCCGGCAGACCGGGCCGGCCGTCTTCGGCGCCGACGGCGTCCTGCGCAGGGGGACGGTCGTCCGCCACCTGATCCTCCCGGGGCGCACGCGGAATTCCATCGCCGCGTTGGAGTGGCTTGCGGCGAACCTGCCGGCCGGCGTTCCGGTCAGCGTGATGGCGCAGTATATCCCCTGCGGGAAAGCCGCCGCTTATCCCCAGCTTGACCGCCGGATCACGAAGCGGGAATACGAAAAGGTGCTGAACCGCCTTTTCAGCCTGAAGCTGGAGGGCTGGGTGCAGGACCGTGAATCCGCCAGCCGCGCCTATATCCCGCCGTTCGACCTGAGCGGCGTCCCGGCGGAAAAGGCGCAGACATGAATCCGCCGGCTTGCCCATATACTTTTTCCGGGGGCGGATTCTGTGTTTCAGTCGATTCGTGTCAACCGGTTTTTGCTGTCTTTCTGCGTCGCCGCGGCTGTGGCGGCGGCCGCGGCCGGAGTCTGCGCGGGAAGCTCGGCGGTTCAGACTGCGGCGAATTCTCATGATGAAGGCGTCTGCCTGCCCGTCGTCATGTACCACAGCGTGCTGAAAGAGAAGAAGCGGCAGGGCAAATACGTGATTCCGCCGGAGCTGTTTGAAAGCGACCTGCGCTTCCTTCGGGACAAGGGTTACCGCACGGTGACGGTCAGGGAAGTCGTGGATTTCGTCCAGAACGGCACGCCGCTTCCGGAAAAACCCGTGATGCTCACGTTCGACGACGGTTACTACAACAATTTTCTCTATGCGTTTCCCCTCGCGAAACAATACGGCGCAAAGATCGTGGTTGCGCCCGTCGGGTATTATACCGACCTTTTCACGACGGGCGACGCCGACCATGCGTCGTATTCCTACCTGACGTGGCCGGAAATCTCCAACATGATGTCGTCGGGGCTTGTGGAATTCCAGAGCCACAGCTACAACCTCCACACGCTTGGAAAACGGAGGGGGGCGTCCCGCATGCGCGGCGAAAGCGCCGGCGCATACGCCGCGGTCCTGCGGGAGGACGCAGGGCGGATGCAGGACGAGATGAAGGAGAAAACCGGCTACGCGCCGATCGCGTTTGTTTATCCGTTCGGCATCTCCAGCGCCGGTTCCGACGGGATTCTGCGGCAGATGGGTTTTCAGGCCACGTTCCTCTGTACGGAAAAGCTCAATTTTATCTCCCGGGACCCGCAGTGTCTCTATTCGCTGGGCAGGTTCCTCCGCCCGGCGGGAATTTCCAGCGAAAGCTATTTCAAAAAAATCGGCCTGATTTAGTCCCCTCCGTTCCGGAAGACGATTTTTCCGAAGAAATGGGACAGCACCGGCATCAGCCAGGTCGAGAGCGCCAGAAGCGGGGCGAGCGCGATGGCCATCGGCAGCGTCAGCGGGACGACCTCGAACAGCGCGGGGAACAGCAGCAGAGCCGCAAGGAAGACCGCGGTCATCGCGGAGAACAGCGCGGCGTGGCGCGCGTGGAACGGACGGCACACGTCGAACAGGACGGCAAGCTCGGCGTAGCCGGTCAGCAGGACGGCCAGCGTGGAGATTTCCCGGGCCGAAAACGTGAAAAAGACAGAGACGGCCACAAGAATCGCCGTGTCGATCGTCAGCGTGAGCGCGCCGGGAAGCGACTTCCGCATCACGTTCACGATGAATTTCCCGTGGATGCGGTCGCGGTTCGGCTCCAGCGCCAGGACGAACGACGGGATGCCGATGGAGACGGCGTTGATGAGGGTGAACTGGATCGGCTGGAACGGGTAGCTGCAGGTGAGGAAAATGAAGAGCACGTCGGTCAGCACCGCGAAAATCGCCTTGACGAGATACAGCGTCGCCGAGCGCTGCAGGTTGTTGATGCAGCGGCGGCCCTCGCCCACGATGCGCGGCATGCTGGCGAAATCGGAGTCGAGCAGCACCACGTTGGAGATGCTGCGCGCGGCGTCGCTCCCGGAGGCCATTGCGATGCTGCAGTCGCTCTCCTTCAGGGCGGGCACGTCGTTCACGCCGTCTCCGGTCATCGCCACCGTGTGTCCCTTTGCCTTCAGCGCCTTCACCAGATCCAGCTTCTGCTTAGGCGTCACGCGGCCGAAGACCGTGTATTTCCCGGCGGCTTCGCGGATCGCCGCGCCGTCCTTCAGCGTGGAAGCGTCCACATAGCTTCCGGCGTTTTTGAGTCCCGCCTTCCGCGCGATGTTGGCTACCGCCGCGGGGTTGTCGCCGGAGATGACCTTCAGATCGACGCCCTGGCCGCTGAAATACTCCAGCGTTTTCCGGGCGCTTTTGCGGATCCTGTCGCTCAGCAGGACGAGCGCGAGCGGAGCCGCCCCCGCCGGATCGATCCCGTCGGGGGAAAGACTTTTCACGCGGGCCAGCAGCAGAACGCGGCGCCCTTCGGACGCGTAGCGATTTTCCAGGGGACGCACCTCGGCGTACCGGTCCCCGAGGATGAATTCGCACGCGCCGAGCGCATAGCTGCCGTTTTCGCCGAAAGCCGCGCCGCTCCATTTGCGTGCGGAGGAGAACGCCACCTGCCCGCCGCATTTCCAGGCCGGAGGCCGGGGAAACGCCTCCTTCACCGCGTTCATCGTCGGGGAGCCGTCGTCCAGGGCGGCGGCCAGCGCCGCCAGCGCCCGTTCCGCGGCCGCGCGGTCCGTCCCGTTCAAGGGGATCACGTCGTCGGCCTGCATCGTGCCCTCCGTCAGCGTGCCGGTCTTGTCCAGGCAGAGCGTGTCCACGCGGGCGAGCATCTCGATCGAGCTGAGCTCCTGCACCAGGGCCTTGCGCCGGGCCAGGCGGATCACGCCGACGGCGAGCACGACGCTGGTAAGCAGCACCAGGCCTTCCGGGACCATGCTGATGAGCGCCGCCACCGTGCTGACGACGGCGTGCCGGTAGGTGGTGTGCAGGAAGAAGAACTGCTTGCAGAAGAGCAGAGCGCCGACAGGGATGACGGTGTAGGCCACGATGCGGATGATGCGGTTTGTCCATGTGAGGATCTCGGAATTCGGCTTCTTATAATATTTCGCGCTCGCGGCGATTTTTTCGGCGTAGTTGTCGCGCCCCACGTGTTCCACGCGCGCGCGGCATTTTCCGCTGACGAGGAAGCTGCCGCTCAGGAGCGTGTCGCCGCCGGATTTTGCGACCAGGTCGGATTCGCCCGTCAGCAGGGACTCGTCCGCCTCGCACTGGCCGTCGAGGATGGAGCAGTCCGCAGGTACCTGGTTGCCGGAGCTCAGGACGATGACGTCGTCCAGCACGATCTTTTCCACGGGAACTTCCGCGTCCCGGCCGGAGCGGACGACGCGCGCCTTCGAGGCGGTGATGAGGGACAGGCTGTCGATCACTTTTTTCGCCCGTATCTCCTGGATGATGCCGATGGCGGTGTTGCAGACGGTTACCCCGAGAAAAAGCAGGTTCTTCAGGGAACCGACCGAAAGGATGAACGCGGCGAAAAGAAAGTTCAGGATGTTGAAGAACGTGACGGTGTTTTCGCGCACGATACGGGAGACGGATTTGGTCCTGATTTCCCCGCGGCCGTTGACCAGCCCCTTCCGGACGCGCTGCGCAACCTGCGCGTCGGTCAGGCCCGCCGCGCAATCCGGGTGGAAGCGCTCGACATTCTGCTGCGGATTTTCAGTCGTTGGATTCATCGCATCAATTCCCCAGTCTTATTTTTCCACCGGCGCGGATAAAATCCGCCAACCGGATTATCCTAAGTATACACGATTATATACGATAATCGACAAAGTTAAAAGATTTTTACCCGAACGATTCAAAAGGCGTTCATAATTTTCAGCAAACTGCACAAACGGCGGAACCCGGTTCTGTCACATTAAGCAACTATTCATCTTGTTTCCCGGCCCAGATGTGATATAATCATCTTCTGGACTGGATTCTGATTTCACGGCAGACCGCTTTTCCCGATGTTCCGATGGCAATGGGACGGATTGATATTTGATCGTCCGCTTATGATTTCCGGTTCGTTCCAGCTTTTTGGAAAGGAGATGGCTACTTATCGTTCATACTGTTCGCCGCTGCTTTTCCGCGCTGGCGGTCAAAAAAGACTTTGCCGCGGATGACGTCAACCGCGTCGTGGTTGCCCTTTTTACGGTTTCGCTGTTTCTGCCGTTCGGCTTCGGCGTCGCCTCCGTTTCCCTCATTGCATTTTATACGATGGTGCGCTGCCGCGTGCGGGAAAAGGCATTCGGGCAACCGTTTGCGAGGGTGATCTTCGGCTTCCTCGCCGCCGCGTTTTTTGTCGCCGCCATCTACAACAACTACAAGGGCATGGCGTATGCTCTTCTGTTTTACGCCGTGGTGACGTGCGGGTTGTATTTCCGCAGCGTGATGACGCACTCGCTGTTTTATCTTGCGATGGACACGGCCTGCGCCGCGAGCGTTTGGTGCGCCGCCGCCGCTTTCTTCCAGAAAGCGGCTCACTTCGTCGCGTCGCCGAATTACCGGCCGGTTTCCTTTTTTACGAATGCAAACTATTACGGTATGATGATCGAATTCGTCATCCTGATTGCCGTCTACCGCATTTTCACGAATCCGAAGTACGCCGCCCTTTACGCATGCGTTATCGCCGCGAACCTGGGCGGCCTGTATCTTACCGCGAGCTGTTCCGCTTTCGCGGCGACCATCTGCTCCGTCGCCGTGTTTCTTGCCTACAAGCGCGGCAAGAGGGCCGCGTTGCTGTTCGGCGTTGCGGTGGGGGCGCTTATGGCCTTGTGCATAGCGTTCCCCGTCCTGCTGCCGCGCAGCTCCCTGGCGCTGGAAACGACGCTGGCCCAGAGAATTTCCATCTGGCAGGCGGCGTGGCGCGCCTTTCGCAGGTCGCCGTTTTTCGGGCGCGGCGCTTCCGCCTACGAGATGGTGTGGGAGCAGTACGGCGGTTACAAAACGTATCACTGCCACAACCTCTGGCTTGACCTGCTGCTGAATTACGGCATCGTGGGAACGACGGCCGTGTGCTGCTACGTGGCTTTCCAGCTGCGCGCACTCGTGCTGCGGATCCGCTTCGGCATTTGCCGCAACATGGATTTCCTGGCGGCGGCCGCCTTTATCGCCGTGCTGGTGCACGGCCTGACCGACGTGACGATCATGTGGGTGCAGACGGCCGGCCTGTTCATCCTGATGACGTCGTCGATGGGGATCGGCTCCGTCTTCGCCGAAGAGGAGCTGCATATGCCGCACCTGCTCCCGAACGAAGCGGATGCTTCCGGCCGGGCGGCGCTTGCAAAATAGTCCGCGGCGCGGCTCTGCCGCATGTGTGCATTTTCCCCCGCCGCCCTTGAGGAGACCGGCGGGGGATTTTTATAGACATGGTGATCGGTTGATTGTTGATGATAGAGATGGAAACGGGGGATGAAAATGAGAAGCACGGGGACAAAAGCGAATTCCGGCATTCTTGAGGCGAAGGATATTGCGAAGTCCCTTACCGAATACTCCGGGATGGAGAAGTATATTTTGCTTTCCAGGCTGAAAACGCGCGAGCTGGGCCTGGATTTTGTGGACGTTGAGATGCTCTCCGAAAAGTACCCGAGCAACGAGATTTCCCACGAGAAGCCCAAGCCGTGGTATTCCCAGCTTGCGGACGCGTTTATCAACCCGTTTACCCTGGTCCTGCTGGTGATTGCGGCGGTTTCCTTCCTTACCTCCTATATTCTCGCCGCTCCGGGCGAGAAAGACCTGACCGCCGTGCTGGTCATCGTGGTGCTTGTGCTGATCAGCGGGAGCCTGCGCTTTTTCCAGGAGTTCCACTCCGGAAAAGAGGCGGAAAGCCTGCGCTCGCTGGTAAAAACGACCGCCACGGTGATCCGGCGCGAAACCGGCCGCGAGGAAATCAACATGGCGGACATCCTCCCCGGCGACATCGTGGTTCTGTCGGCCGGCGACATGATCCCCGCGGACGTGCGGATCCTGAAGGCGAAGGACCTGTTCGTCAGCCAGTCGGCCCTCACCGGGGAATCCGAAATGGTTGAAAAGTTTGCGGAGGCCGACCTCGGCGCCGCCGCCAACGATCTTTTCGACCTGAAAAACATCTGCTTCATGGGGACGAACGTGGTCAGCGGCTCCGCGACGGCGGTCGTGCTTGCCACGGGGGACCGCACTTATTTCGGAAACATGGCGAAGGCGCTTTCCGGCCAGCGGGAGCCCACGAGCTTCGACCGCGGCGTGAA
This sequence comes from Ruminococcaceae bacterium UBA4958, assembly GCA_002397355.1. Lineage (GTDB taxonomy): Bacteria > Bacillota > Clostridia > Oscillospirales > Acutalibacteraceae > Thermocaproicibacter. The sequence goes on from DHAI01000029.1 coordinate 11,223, forward strand.
TTCCGTCAGTTGGCTGCTGATCCGCTTTATGTGCGTCATGGTGCCGATCGTCTTCCTGCTGAACGGCTTTCTGAAGCACGACTGGCTGCAGGCGCTGCTGTTCGCCATCTCCGTTGCGGTCGGCCTTACGCCGGAGATGCTGCCGATGATCGTGACGACGAACCTCGCCAAGGGCGCGGTGAGCATGGCGCGCCAGAAGACGGTCGTGAAGCGCCTGAACTCCATCCAGGATTTCGGCGCGATGGATGTGCTCTGCACGGATAAAACCGGGACGCTGACGCGCGACGAGATCGTGATCGAGCGCCACCTGAACGTGATGGGGGAAGAGGACCTCGGCGTTTTGGAGTACGCTTACCTGAACAGCTATTTTCAGACCGGTCTCAAGAATCTGATCGACCTCGCCGTGATCGAAAAAGCGGCGGAAAAAAGCATTACCTACCTGAACAACGATTACCTGAAGGTGGACGAGATCCCCTTCGATTTTACGCGCCGCCGCATGAGCGTCGTGCTGAAGGACAGGCAGGGGAAAACAAGGCTGATCACCAAGGGCGCGGTGGAGGAGATCCTCTCCATCTGCTCCTTCTGCGAGTATGACGGCCGGGCGGTGCCGCTCACGGGCGAGATCCGCGCGAAAGTCATCGACATGGCCGGGCGGCTCAATGCGGACGGGATGCGCGTGATCGCCGTGGCGGCGAAGGACAGCCCCTCCGCGGAAGGCGTGTTCGGCGTGAAGGACGAGAGCGAGATGACGCTCGTCGGCTACCTGGGCCTGCTGGATCCGCCGAAAAAATCCGCCGCCACGGCCATCGAGTCGCTGCGCCGCTACGGCGTCCAGGTGAAGGTGCTGACCGGCGACAACGAGCTGGTCACCAAAAAGATCTGCAACGAGGTCGGGCTGCCGTCCGACGACATCCTCCTCGGTTCCGACCTGGAGGGCATGGCGGACGACGAGCTGAAAAAACGCGCCGAGAAGGCGACGATATTCGCCAAGCTTTCGCCGCTGCAGAAAGCCCGCGTGGTGGGCATCCTCCAGAAGAACGGCCATACGGTCGGGTTCATGGGCGACGGGATCAACGACGCGCACGCGCTGAGCAAGGCGGACGTCGGCATCTCCGTCGATACGGCGGTGGACATCGCCAAGGAGAACGCCGACATCATCCTGCTGGAAAAGGACCTGAACGTGCTGGAGCACGGCGTGGTGGAAGGCAGAAAGATCTTCGGCAACATCATCAAGTACATCAAGATGACCGTCAGCTCCAATTTCGGCAACATGCTATCCGTTCTCGCGGCAAGCGCGTTTCTGCCGTTCCTGCCGATGATGCCGGTGCAGCTCCTGCTGCTCGACCTGCTTTACAATATCTCGCAGATTTCCATCCCGTGGGACAATATGGACGAGGATTACCTCCGCGTGCCGCGCAAATGGGACGCGGGCGGCATCGGGAAGTTCATGCTCTGCATGGGGCCGGTCAGCTCGGTTTTCGACATCGCGCTGTTCCTCATCATGTGGTTCGTCTTCGGGTGCAACACCGCCGCGGACCCCGCGCGCGTCGCGCTGTTCAACGCCGGCTGGTTTGTGGAAAGCCTGATTTCCCAGACGCTGATCATCCATCTGATCCGCACGCCGAAGATCCCGTTCGTGCAGAGCCGCGCGGCCAAACCCGTCGTGGCGCTCACATCGGTCATCATGGCCGTCGGCATATTGCTCCCGTTCACGCCGTTCGGCGCTTCGGTCGGCCTGCGGGCGCTGCCCGGCAGCTATTTCGGCTGGCTGGTGCTTCTCGTGCTTTGCTACGCCGTCCTCGCGCAGATCGTGAAGACGATCTATATCAGGATAAACCACTCCTGGCTGTGAACCGGCCGGCGTCCCGGCCGCTGTTTTCCAGCATAAAACGGTTGCCTTTTTGCTGAAAATCGGTTATAATAAAAATGCCGTACGGCCAGTGCCGTGCGGCAAACCAAGCAAGGCAGAAACGCGTGCGATAGGATATGCGGGCGGGCGGGCTCTGCGCGGCAGGGCGCCGCGAACCATGTCAGGCGGGGAACCGAGCAGCATTAAGCGGATTTCCCTGTGCGATGCAGGTGGTCTGTCCGTCCGCATATCCTGCCGCACGGGCCGCGGGAGCGGTCTGCCCTGCTTTTTGCTTTTCAGAGAAAGGCGATGTCTGCGGTGTATCAGGTCTTGTATCGGAAGTGGCGGCCGAAGCGGTTTGCCGATGTGGTCGGTCAGCCGCAGGTCACGGATACGCTGAGAAACGAGCTGAAGTCCGGGCGCGTCGCGCACGCCTACCTATTTACCGGTTCCCGCGGAACGGGAAAAACAACCTGCGCCAAGATCCTGGCCAAGGCCGTGAACTGCCTGCGCCCCGCGGACGGGGACCCCTGCGGCGAATGCGAGATCTGCCGCGGCATCGAGGACGGCTCCGTCCTCGACATTGTGGAAATCGACGCGGCCAGCAACAACGGCGTCGAGAATATCCGCACCCTTCGCGAGGAGGCGAATTTTACGCCGGCTGCCGCGAAGTACCGCGTTTATATCATCGACGAGGTGCACATGCTTTCCGTCGGCGCGTTCAACGCGCTCTTGAAAACGCTGGAAGAGCCGCCGCCGCATGTCATCTTTATCCTCGCCACCACGGAGGTGCACAAGCTTCCCGCGACGATCCTCTCGCGCTGCCAGCGCTTCGATTTCCACCGCATTCCGCCGCAGGACATCGCGGACCGGCTGACCTACATCGCCGGGCAGGAGGATGCGAAGCTTTCCCCGGAGGCTGCGCTGCTGATCGCCCGCCTGGCGGACGGGGCGCTGCGCGACGCGCTTTCCATCCTGGACCAATGCTTCAGCCGCAGCCGGGATGTGACCGAGCAGGTCGTTTCCGAGGCGGTCGGTTTGGTGGGGCGCGAGCACCTTTTCGCGCTGACCGACGCGATCCGGTCCGGGGATTCGGCGAAAGCACTGGAAACGGTGGACCGCCTGTACCGGTCGTCGAAGGATATGGCGCGCCTCTGCGAGGAGCTTTCGGCGCATTTCCGCGGCATGATGCTGATGAAAACGATGAAGGACGCGCGGAGCATCCTGGCCGTGCCGGAGTCCGAATATGCGGCGATGGAAAAGCAGGCGCTTTCCACCCCGCTGCCCGTGATCCTGCACGCGATGGACGCCATGCAGGACGCGCTGGAGAAGATGTTCCACGGCGAAGACCGCCGGACGGTTTTCGAGATGGCGGTGATCCGCCTCTGCAGCCCGCGGCTCGACGCTTCGGCCGACGCCCTGCTGCGCCGGGTGGAAGCTCTGGAGCAGGGCG
>DHAI01000029.1:14758-16571 GCA_002397355.1 Ruminococcaceae bacterium UBA4958
GAGGCGGCCCGCCCCGAGCCGCAGCGGGCGGACGATCTTGAAAAGCTGCAGAGCGGAGCCGAGCGGCTTGCGGAGTGGCCGGAGATCCTGCAGGTAGTGCGGAGCCTTTCCCCGTCGGTGAGCGCGGCTTTCAACGGTTCGACGGCATATGTCAGCGGCGGCTATATCCTGATCGACGCGCCGAATCAGATTGCGTTTCAGCTTCTCCGGCGGCAGGATCAGCGCGACAACATCCGCCGGGCGATCCGCCAGGTGACGGGGAAGTCCTATCGTCTCGGTCCCTATCGGAAGCCGAAGGAGGAGACGGGCGGCGAGGACCCGCTTTCGGCCCTCGCAAAGAGCGCCGAAAAAGAGGGCATCAAAGTCGTTGAAATGAAAGAGGAGGAGAAATCGTCATGAAAGCGAGATTACCGCAGGGCTACGGCGGAGGCGCTTCCAACCTTCAGCAGCTGGCCCGTCAGGCCCAGAAGCTGCAGGAGCAGATGGGGGAGTTGACGACGGAGCTGGAGGCCAAGGAATATACGGCTTCCGCCGGCGGCGAGGCGGTCAAGGCCGTCGTCACGGGCAAGATGGAGGTCAAATCCGTTGAGATCAAGCCGGAGGTCGTCGATCCCGACGACGTGGAGATGCTTTCCGATCTCGTGGTCGCAGCCGTCAACGAAGCGCTGCGCGCCGCCGAAAAAGACAAGTCGGAACGCATGGGCAAGCTCTCCGGCGGCCTGAATATGCCCGGAATGTTTTAAGCATGGCAGATTATCGCATTGCGCCGCTCTCGCGGCTGATCGAGCAGTTCGAGCGCCTTCCCGGCATCGGCTACAAAAGCGCCGAACGGCTGGCGTACCATGTGCTCGGGCTTTCCGACGAGGAAGTCAGGAAATTTTCCGATGCGATCCTGGAGGCGCATGAAAAGATCCATACCTGCAAGGTTTGCTGCAATCTGACCGACCGGGAGCTCTGCCCGATCTGCGCGAATCCGGCCCGGAACCATGCCGTGATCTGCGCCGTGGAAAATCCGCGCGACGTGATCGCGATGGAGCGCACGAGGGAGTACGACGGAACCTATCACGTTCTGCACGGGGCAATCTCCCCGCTCAACGGCGTCGGACCGGATCAGCTCCGCATCAAGGAACTGCTTGCCCGCGTCAAGGACGGCTCCGTGCATGAAGTCATCATGGCGACCAACCCGACGGTGGAGGGCGAGGCGACGGCCATGTATCTTTCGCGCCTGCTCAAGCCGCTCGGCGTGAAGGTAACGCGCCTGGCCTACGGCATTCCCGTGGGCGGAGATTTGGAATACGCCGACGAGGTCACGCTTTCCCGCGCGCTGGAAGGGCGGAACGAATTGTAAGAATTGACATTTTTCCCGCTTGACATTCTGAAGGAAATATGATATTCTCTAGTCCCGACGAAAGGGGAGGCCCTTCATGCCGAAGGTATCGCTGAAAATCATCGCGAAAAACAAAAAAGCGTACCACGATTACTTCGTGGAGGAGTCCCAGGAAGCCGGCATCGAACTGTGCGGCACGGAAGTGAAATCCGTCCGCATGGGCCAGGTCAACCTGAAGGACGCATGGTGTTCGGTCGAGCATGGGGATCTTCTCGTAAACGGGATGCATATCAGCCCGTATGCGCACGGCAATATTTTCAACCAGGAGCCGATGCGCCCGCGCCGCCTGCTGATGCACAAGCGCGAGATTCTGCGCCTTTACGGGCTTGTAAAGCAGAACGGATACGCGCTGATCCCGCTTTCCGTCTATTTCAAGGGGTCGCTTGTAAAGGTTCAGGTGGGGCTGTGCAAGGGCAAAAAGCTCTA
>DHAI01000103.1:0-576 GCA_002397355.1 Ruminococcaceae bacterium UBA4958
TCCTCCCCGGGGAGGGGCGGGCGGCCTATGCCTTGTCCCCCTCGTCCACGATTTTCTGCAGAACCGCCATCAAATCGGACAGGCTGTTGATCGTGACGTCGCGGGAGAGGATTTCGTTTTTCAGGTCGATGGGAAGGGATTCAATTTGATTTCTGAGAGCCGGATTGACCTTTGACATGACAGCACCTCGTTTCGTAAAGCGGCCCGCGGACCTTCCGCCGCAGGCTCAGACGTCGCCGCGCCCGGCGGACTGCTTTTTCGCGTTGTTGCTCTGGTTTTGGTTTTCCCGGGTGGGAGGCGTCTGGCCGCGGCTTTTTCGGACGCGCGCCTTTTTGCCGTCCGGCTGGCTGTCCTTCGGCATGCGGATCACCTCGGTTTCCCTTTGGAGTGCTTGGGGCCGCCGGGGGACGGATTCGGTTTTCCCCCGCCGCCCTTTGTCCTTTCCCGGATTTCCGGAACGGGCGGCGCGTCGTTGCGCGGCTGCGTGTGCGTCCACTCGGGGCGCGCCATTCCTTTTTTTGCCATGGAACATCACCTCGCGGGTAGTTTAACCCGTTGGGGCGGGCAATATCCCGC
>DHAI01000103.1:853-5142 GCA_002397355.1 Ruminococcaceae bacterium UBA4958
CATGGGCGAGGTGCGCAGCTCGTTCCGGGCCGCGATGGCGGCGGACCGCGCGCTCCGCACAGGGAGCGTCGTGACGCTGTAGCCGCGCGGCCGGAGGGACCGACAATGGATGAGGAGCATATCCTCGGAAAAGATTTCGAGTTCGACAACGTTTACGGGAAATCGCCCCGGAAGCTCGGCTTCGCGGAGCTCGTCCAGCTGGGCGAGCTCTGCTGCGAAAGCAACTATGTGATCGCGCCGCACGTGCAGACCTGCGCGGAGATCAGCTATATCGTCTCCGGCGAAGGATGCTTCGGCGCCGGCGGCGAAACGTACCGTGTCAGGCAGGGCGACCTCTTTCTCAACCTGAAGGGCGAGGTCCACTCCATCCGCGCCTCCGGCAGGGAAAACCTCTGGTTCCTCTACGTCGCGTTCAACTGCGACAGGGCGTCGGCCGGCAGGGCGATGGAGCCGGTCGTGGACTTTTTTTCCGGCCCCGTCCGGCAGCGGCTGCAGCGCGACGTCCTGAACGTGAAGGACCCGTTCCGCAAGATTCTGGAGGAAACGTACTCCGGGGCCCCGCTTGCGGAAGAGATGATCGGGGGCTACCTGAAGCAGATCTTCATCCTCACCTACCGCACCTACGCCAAGACGGACAGCCTGAAGTACGTGCCGCCCCGGAGCGAGAACGAGGTCGGAAGCACCGTTTACCGCGTCATCCGGCACGTCGACGCGAACATCCTGGAGATCCGCAGCGTGGGGGGCATTGCGGACAGCCTCGGCTACAGCAGCGCCTATCTCTCCCATCTTTTCCGGGACAAGACGGGCATCACCCTGCAGAACTACGTCAACTACAAAAAGATCGAAAAGAGCCTGGAGCTGATCGACGGCGGGAGATTCAGCATGACGCAGATCGCGCGGATGCTGAATTTCGAGTCCGTGCAGTCCTTCAGCAGGGCGTTCAAGCGAACGTTCGGCATCTCCCCCTCCCTTTACCGGAAAACCGGCGGCGCGGAGCTGTGAGGCCGGCCCGGCTGATTTTTGAGACCCATTATTTTGTACGGCGCCGCCAAGGCGCCGGCAGGAGGTAATCAATATTATGCTGAAAGTAGCAGTGATCGGCTGCGGCACCATCGCCAACGCGGCGCACATCCCGGCGTACATGAAGAACGGCGGGGTGCGGATCAAGTATTTCTGCGACATCATCCCGGAGCGCGCGAAGGCCGCGGTGGAGAAGTACGGCTGCGGCACGGCCGTGACCGACTACCACGACATCCTGAAGGACCCGGAGGTGGAGGCCGTTTCGGTCTGCACGCCGAACAACATGCACGCGCCGATCTCCATCGACTGCCTGCGCGCGGGGAAAAACGTGCTCTGCGAGAAGCCCGCGGCGCGCTCCTACGCCGAGGCGCTCGAGATGCAGAAGGCGCAGCACGAGACGGGAAAGATCCTGAACATCGGCGTGGTCAACCGCTTCAACGACAGCGTCAACCTCATCAAGGATTTCATCGACGACGGCAAGCTCGGGGAAGTCTACCACGTGATCGCCAGCTTCCGCGCGCACCGCTCCATCCCCGGCCTGGGCGGGGCGTTCACGACGAAGGCGATCGCCGGCGGCGGCGCGCTGATCGACTGGGGCGTGCATTATCTCGACATCGTGATGTACTGCTGCGGCGACCCCGCGCCGAAGACCGTTTCCGGCGAGACGTTCTGCAGGCTGGGCCGCGACATCAAGAACTACGCCTACACGGACATGTGGGCCGGCCCGCCGAAGCTCGACGGCACCTACGACGTGGAGGACTCCGTCGCCGCGCTGATCCGCACCGCCGGGCCCGTGATCTCGCTGGAGGGCGCGTGGGCGCAGAATATCGGCCCGCAGGAGACGTACATCGATTTCATCGGCGACAAGGGCGGCATCCGCCTGGATTACGGCGGGAAGTTCGCGTTCTACACCGCGGAGCACGGCGCGCTGATCGAGTGCCGGCCGGAATTCAACATGCGCCAGCACTTCGAGACCGAGATCAACGCCTTTGTGGACTGCGTCGGCACGGGCAAGAAGCTGCCGTCCCACATCGACACGTTCATCATCACCCAGAAGATGATGCAGGCCGTCTACGACTCCGCCGCGCAGCACCGCGAGGTCGCGCTGTAAGCGCCGGAAGGGAAGGGAAGACGGAAATGAAGCTCGGCTTTATCGAGTATTATCTGGACGAATGGCACGCGAACCACTATCCGGAATGGCTCCGCGCGGCGTCGGGCGGAGAGATGGAGGTCGGCTTTGCGTGGGCGATGGCGGACAGCCCGAACGGCGGTCTGTCCAGCGCGCAGTGGTGCGAGAAACACCATGCCGCGCCGTGCTCCACGCAGGAGGAGCTGATCGAAAAGAGCGACGGCATCCTCGTGCTGTCCCCGGACAACTGCGAGCTGCACGAGAAGCTCTGCCGCCTGGCGCTGCGCTCCGGCAAGCCGTGCTATGTGGATAAGACCTTCGCGCCGGACAAGGCGTCCGCGCAGCGCATTTTCAAAGCGGCGGAGGAGTCCGGCACGCCCTGCTGGTCGACGTCCGCCCTGCGCTTCGCGGAGGAATACCGCGGCGTGAAGCGGGACGGCATCCTTGCGGCGAACTCCTGGGGCCCGTACGGCTACGAGACCTATTCCATCCATCAGCTGGAGCCGCTCGTGATGCTGATGCGCAGCCCGGCGCGGCGCGTCATGGCGTTGAAAACGCCGGGGTGGTACCTGCTGAACATCGAGTTTTCCGACGGCCGCTGCGCCTCGATTTCCGGCTACGGGCACGGTTCCCCGTTCGTCATGAATCTCAGCGGCTCGGACGGCAGCGCCATTGTGGAGATCAAGTCCGATTACTTCCATAATTTTATATTGGCGCTCGTCGATTATTTCCGCACAAAGAAGATTCCGGTGGCCCATGAGGAAACCGTCGCGATCATGGCCCTGCGGGAAGCGGGGAAAAAAGCGCTCGGCCGCCCGGGCGAATGGGTCGCCGTGTAAAGAACGCCCGCCCGGCGGGAGAAAGGCCGGCTTCCGCCGGCCGCGGATGAAGACAGAAAGGAAGGGACTCCCATGAAGAAATTTTCCATCGGCGTGATGGCGGATTCGTTCCGGCTCCCGTTCGAGCAGGCGATCCGCAAGGCGCGCGAAGTCGGCGCAGACGGCGTGCAGATCTACGCGGTGCGCGGGGAATTCACCCCGGAGCGGCTGACGCCGGAGAAAAGGCGTTCCGTCAGGAAAATCCTCGCGGAGAACCGGCTGAAAGTGTCGGCGCTCTGCGGGGACTTCGGCGGGTGCGGCTTCACGAGGCGCGAGGAGAACGGCGAAAAGATCGAAAAATCGAAGAGGATCGTCGATCTGGCGCTCGACCTCGGGACGAATATCGTGACGACGCACATCGGCGTCGTGCCGCGCGACACGGCGTGCGAGCGCTTCCAGGTGATGCAGGAGGCGTGCAACCGACTTGCGGAGTACGCGCACGCGAACGGCGCGTGGTTTGCCATCGAGACGGGGCCGGAGCCGGCCGCCGTGCTGAAACGCTTCCTCGACAGCCTCGGCTCCAAAGGCGTCGCGGTGAACCTCGACCCCGCCAACCTGGTCATGGTCACGGGGGACGACCCCGTGCAGGCGGTTTACACGCTCAAGGATTACATCGTGCACACGCACGCGAAGGACGGCGTGATGCTCAAGCCGTGCAACCCGGAGGATATTTACGACGCCTTCGCGGGGATCGGGCCGGAGGGCCTGCAGGTCAACGATTATTTCCGCGAGGTTCCGCTCGGGGAGGGGAAGGTCGATTTCCCGGCCTACCTCAAGGCGCTGGAAGACGTCGGCTACCACGGGTACCTCACCGTGGAGCGCGAGGTCGGCCGAGACCCGGAGGACGACATCCGCGCGGCGGTGCGGTTCCTGAAAGGGCTCGAGACCCGCTGAGCGCCGCCTTTTTCCCGAAAGACACCGCTGCCGCCGGATTGGGCTGCGGGCTGTTCCCCGTTGAACGGGCAAAGAAAAAATTTCTGTCGCAAAATACTATTATGAAGCGGTCTTGCTCCCTTTGAAATTCGGAGCAAGGCCGCTTTTCAAGTGGATGCGCTTATATTATAATCATAATCGTGAAACTGAACATACTCCGTTCCCGTCTGTTTCACTCCGGCCCGGAAGGAGAATTTCACACGATACAAGCATTTTTCCGTGCCGCCCTCCGCCGCATGCCCGCGCAAAAAGCCGGCGGTCTTCTGAAAAATGCGGCGGGATGGATACAAAGGCAATATCATTTGACACAATCTTTATAATATATTATA